>NZ_QPFS01000067.1:0-26956 GCF_010906995.1 Rhodopseudomonas sp. WA056
CGACCTCTCCCCGCGTGCGGGGAGAGGTCGGATCGGCGCGAAGCGCTGATCCGGGTGAGGGGGCGCTTCCACGCGGCCGAGCCGCAGAGACTCGTGGAGAGCTGCCCCTCACCCCAACCCTCTCCCCGCAAGGGCGGGGCGAGGGAGTGCGCCGCGCAGGACGTTGGACCAGCACCTGAACGCCTAGCCGCATTTCGAACGCACCCCGATTGACGCCGGCCCCAAGTGATTGTTATAGTGTATAACTATTCTGCACAGGACGTAATAAGTGCTCACAGGAAACGCTCAGGCCGCGACCCTCGCGGACCCGTCGACGCTTGTCGTCGATACCGTCGGCCCCGTGCTGACGATCGGTCTCAATCGTCCCAAGAAACGCAACGCCCTCAATGACGGGCTGATGGCGGCGCTGAAGGACTGCCTCACCGACATTCCCGACGAGATCCGCGCGGTGGTGATCCACGGCCTCGGCGATCACTTCTCCGCCGGTCTCGATCTGTCCGAGCTGCGCGAGCGCGACGCCACCGAGGGGCTGGTGCATTCGCAGACCTGGCACCGGGTGTTCGACAGGATCCAGTATTGCCGGGTCCCGGTGATCGCGGCGCTGAAGGGCGCGGTGATCGGCGGCGGGCTCGAGCTCGCCTGCGCGGCGCATATCCGCGTCGCCGAGCCTTCGGCCTACTATGCGCTGCCGGAAGGCAGTCGCGGAATCTTCGTCGGCGGCGGCGGCTCGGTGCGTCTGCCGCGGCTGATCGGCGTCGCGCGGATGGCCGACATGATGCTCACAGGTCGTGTGTATTCCGCCGCCGAGGGCGTCGTGCACGGCTTCTCCCAGTACCTGATCGAAGACGGCTCGGCCTACGACAAGGCGCTGGAGCTCGGCAACCGTGTGGCGCAGAATGCGCCGCTGACCAATTTTGCGGTGCTGCAGGCGCTGCCGATGATTGCCGAGGCCAATCCGCAGACCGGCCTGTTGATGGAATCGCTGATGGCGACCGTGGCGCAGAGCGACCAGGAAGCCAAGACGCGGATACGCGCTTTCCTCGATCACAAGACAGCCAAGGTTCGGCCGAGCTGAACGGAGCCGTGATGGACGCCATGACCGATCCCATTGCACTCGCCGCCACTGCCGCCGGGCACGATGCGGCTCATCCGCTGCGCGACATCTCGTTCGGCGAGATCGGCATCGCCACCGAGCGAAAGCCGGACGGCACGATCTACGTGCGCTCGACCACGACGCTGACCGACTATCCGGTGCGGATCACCGACCGGCTGCATCACTTCGCCGAGAGTGCGCCGGACCGGGTGTTCATGGCGGAGCGCGACAGCCAGGGCGGTTGGCGCAGGATCAGCTATGCCGAGATGCTGCGCGCCGCGCAGACCATCGCCTCGGCGCTGATCGCGCGCGGCCTGTCGGCCGAACGGCCGGTGATGATCCTGTCCGGCAATTCGATCGACCATGCGATGGTGATGTTCGGCGCGCTGTATGCCGGCGTCGCGATGTGTCCGGTGTCGCCGCCGTATTCGCTGGTGTCTAAGGATTACGGCAAGCTGCGCCACATCGTCGGATTGCTGACGCCCGGCCTGATCTTCGCCGACGACATCACCGCGTTCGCACCGGCGATCCTCGCCACCGCGCCGGGCGAGGTCGAACTGGCCGCCACCCGGGGCGAGGTGACGGGGCGCAAAGTGACGTCGCTCGCAGAATTGCTGGCGACGCCCGAACATCCCGAACTGGCCGCCAAGCACGAGGCGATCGGCCACGACACCATCGCCAAGTTCTTGCTGACGTCCGGCTCCACCGGCAATCCGAAGGCGGTGATCAACACCCAGCGGATGATCTGCGCCAACCAGGTGATGATCCGCGAGGCGATGGCGTTCCTCAAGGACGAGCCGCCGGTGATCGTCGACTGGCTGCCTTGGAATCACACCTTCGGCGGCAATCACAACATCGGCCTGACGCTGTTCAATGGCGGCTCGATGTATATCGACGACGGCAAGCCGACGCCGGCCGGGATCGCCGCCACCATCCGCAACCTGCGCGAGATCGCCCCGACGGTGTATTTCAACGTCCCGAAGGGCTACGAGTCGCTGCTGCCGGTGCTGCGCGAGGATGCCCAGCTTCGCAAACTGTTCTTCAGCCGGCTGCACGCGATGTTTTTCTCCGGCGCCAGCCTCGCCGCGCACGTCTGGAACGGGCTCGACGAGGTCGCGGTGGCCGAGACCGGCGCGCGGGTACCGATGTTGACCGGACTTGGCGCGACCGAGACCGCGCCGTTCTTCATGTCGGTGACGCCGCAGACCAGCCGCTCCGGCCATGTCGGGCTGCCGGTGCCGGGCAACGAGGCCAAGCTGGTGCCGAACAACGGCAAGCTGGAAGTCCGCGCCAAGGGCCCGAACATCACCCCCGGCTATTGGCGTGCGCCGGAGCTGACCGAAAAGGCGTTCGACGAGGAGGGCTTCTACAAGCTCAACGACGCGCTGAAGCCGGTCGATACCAATGACCTCTCGCGCGGCTTCGATTTCGACGGCCGCATCTCCGAGGACTTCAAACTGGCGTCCGGCACCTGGGTCAGCGTCGGTCCGCTTCGGGCGAAGTTCATCGCCGCCTGCGCACCGCTGGTGCGCGACGTGGTGATCGCCGGTCTGGACCGCGACTACGTCACCGCGCTGGCGATCCTCGATCCAGACGGCTGCAAGCTGATCAACGCCACGCTGCCGCTGGACGACCTCGCTGGCATGGCAGCCGATCACCTAATCCGCGAGGCGTTCCGCGAGCGATTTGCCGCGCTGCTGACCCAGGCGACCGGCTCCTCGAACCGGGTCACCCGCGCGGTGCTGCTCGGCGAGCCGCTGTCGATTGACAAGGGGGAGATCACCGACAAGGGCTCGGTCAACCAGCGCGCCGTGCTGGAATATCGCGCCGCTCTGATTGCCGACCTTTACGCCGAACCGCCGCCGGACCATGTGATCGCGCTGGAGTGAGGGGCAATGGTCTCCGTCATTCCGGGGCGCGGACGCAGTCCGCGAACCCGGAATCCCGAGATGATCTGCGCAAGAGATTCCGGGTTCGCCGCTGCGCGGCGCCCCGGAATGACCAACTGAGAGCTAGGCGACTATCGATGTTCACCAACCGCCGTGAGGTGCAGATCCAGTGGGGCGATTGTGACCCGGCGGATATTGTCTATTACCCGCGTTACTTCGCGATGTTCGACGATTCCACCTCGGCGCTTTTTGTTGCAGCCGGGTGTTCGAAACGCGACCTGATCAAGGTTTATGGGCTGGTCGGGATTCCGATGGTGGATACCCGCGCCAAGTTCTACATCCCCTCGACCTATGGCGACGTGATCAGCATCGAGAGCCGGATCGAGCGGTTCGGGCGCTCCAGCTTCGAAGTGGTGCACAAGGTGTTCAAGGCCGAGCAGTTGGCGCTCGAAGGCTTCGAGACGCGGGTGCTGGTCGGTCGCCATCCGGACGATCCGGGACGGCTGAAATCGGTGGCGGTGCCGGAGGAGGTGAAGTCCAAATTCATGCGGGGCTGACTCGCCGCCGGTGATGCCGTAAACAGGACGACAAGATCGCGCCGAACACGGCCGATACCATAAGAGGGAGGAGGAGAACGTGTCCAAGTTCAAGCTGTCCGCTGCGGCGCTCGCCGTGACCTTCGCGTTGCCGGGGCTTTCCGGTGCCGCGCTGGCCGAGACCAATGAAATCACCATCGGTATCACCGTCACCACCACCGGCCCCGCCGCGGCGCTCGGCATTCCGGAGCGCAACGCGCTCGAATTCGTCGCCAAGGAAATCGGCGGCCATCCGCTCAAGGTGATCGTGCTCGACGACGGCGGCGATCCGACCGCGGCCACCACCAATGCGCGGCGTTTCGTCACGGAGTCCAAGGCCGACGTGATCATGGGCTCGTCGGTGACGCCGCCGACCGTGGCGGTGTCCAACGTCGCCAACGAAGCCCAGGTGCCGCATATCGCGCTGGCGCCGCTGCCGGTCACGCCGGAGCGCGCCAAGTGGTCGGTGGCGATGCCGCAGCCGATCCCGATCATGGGCAAGGTGCTTTACGAGCACATGAAGAAGAACGGCATCAAGACCGTCGGCTATATCGGCTATTCGGACTCCTACGGCGACCTGTGGTTCAACGATCTGAAGAAGCAGGGCGAGGGGATGGGGTTGAAGATCGTCGGCGAGGAGCGCTTCGCGCGTCCTGACACCTCGGTCGCCGGACAGGCGCTGAAGCTGGTCGCGGCCAATCCGGATGCGATCCTGGTCGGCGCGTCCGGAACCGCCGCGGCGCTGCCTCAGACCACGTTGCGCGAGCGCGGCTATAAGGGCCTGATCTATCAGACCCACGGCGCCGCCTCGATGGACTTCATCCGCATCGCCGGCAAGGCGGCCGAGGGCGTGCTGATGGCGTCCGGCCCTGTGATGGATCCGGAAGGTCAGGATGACAGCGCGCTGACCAAGAAGCCCGGGCTCGAACTCAACACCGCCTATGAAGCCAAGTACGGCCCGAACAGCCGCAGCCAGTTCGCCGCGCATTCGTTCGACGCCTTCAAGGTGCTGGAGCGGGTGGTGCCGGTGGCACTGAAGACTGCCAAGCCGGGAACGCAGGAGTTCCGCGAGGCGATCCGCAAGGCGCTGATCACCGAGAAGGACATCGCAGCGAGCCAGGGCGTGTACAGCTTCACCGAGACCGATCGCTACGGACTCGACGATCGGTCGCGGATTCTGCTGACGGTGAAGGACGGCAAGTACGTGATGGTGAAATAGCCGTCGCGCACAAACGCGTTCGCCCGCGTGGCGGGGCCGGCCTCTCCGTGGGCCGGCCCTTTTTCTGTGTTCCGCCTCGAAGGTGCCCGGCACCGGCTCTCCCGCATCGCAGAAATCGCGAGGCGGCTCTTAGCGCCGCGTTAAGGCTGATGGTTCGAATTGCACGGAGTTAACGTGACCCATGCCCGGCCTCTGGTAGGACTACCAGGGTGCAACGGAATACGCGCGGCGCAACGCTGCGCATCGGGCCAGCGACCGGCGGCCGAGGCGGTTACGCCTCCGCGCCGGTCCGGCCCCCAACAACGGTGACTGATGCCGAACCAGATCGTCACGCAGCGTGATGCGATCCGCTACACCGCGGGCCGGGTGGCGGTCGCGGGCGGGATCACGGCGATCGTCACCCTCGTCTTTCTGATCTCCGATCTCGGCACCGACTGGAGTGCGACCGTCGAAGTCGGCGCAGTTGTGAAGGCGTCGTTGCTGGTCGCGCTCGGCGTCTCCACGACGCTGTCCGGCGCGATGGCGTATCGGTCGGCGCGGCTGATGCAGCAACTGACCTCGACCCGCGCCGAGCTGGTGCGGATGTCCCGTACCGACACACTGACCGGGTTGCTCAATCGCCGCGGTTTCGACGAGGCCGCTGCGACATTGCTGGCGCGGGCGAGTTTCACCGGCCAGCCTGTCGTTGCGCTGATGTGCGACCTCGACCGCTTCAAGGCGATCAACGATCACTACGGCCACACGATCGGCGACCGCGTGCTCGCCGAGATCGGCGGCATTCTGCGTGACTTCGCTGCGCCGCGCGGCATGCTGATCGCCCGTCACGGCGGCGAGGAATTCGCCGGCCTGATCGTCGGCGTCAGCGACGAGCAGGCGAACGACTACGCGCTGGAGCTGTGCCGGCGGTGCGCAACCGAGGTGGCGTGCGACGGTCGCCAGGTCGCGGTGACGATGAGCTTCGGCCTCGCTACCTATGGCGGCGGCGACCTGTCGTCGCTGATGCGCCGCGCCGATCTGGCACTGTATCGTGCCAAGGATCTCGGGCGGAATTGCGTCGTGCGGCTCGACGCCTGCGCAACCTTACCCACCGCGTCGGCGGAGCCGTCAGGCGGGATGCGAGAAGCCGAGATAGCTGGCGACCACCGCCTCGTTGCGGGCGACCTCTGAGGCCGGCCCGTCGAGAACGAACTCGCCGAGCTCCATCACATAGGCGCGGTCGGCGATTGCGAGCGCGGCCTTTGCGTTCTGCTCCACCAGCAGCACCGATACGCCTGCTTCGCGCAATTCGCCGACGATACGGAAGATGTCGGCAACGATGATCGGGGCGAGGCCGAGGCTCGGCTCGTCGAGCATCAACAGCTTCGGCGCGCCCATCAGCGCACGGCCCATCGCCAGCATCTGCTGCTCGCCGCCGGACAGCGTGCCGGCGAGCTGCTTGCGCCGCTCCTTCAGCCGCGGGAACAGGCCATAGACCCGCTCCTGCGATTGCGCGGCGATGCTCTTGGCGATGCGGAAGGCGCCGAGTTCGAGATTGTCCTCCACCGTCATGGTGGCGAACAGCTCGCGATGCTCGGGCACCAGCGACAGCCCGGCGGCGACGCGGTCCTCGATGTCGAGCCGCGCGACGTCGATGCCGTCGAAAGTGACGCGGCCCTTCAGCGGCAGCACGCCCATCGTGGCGCTGAGCAGGGTGGTCTTGCCGGCGCCGTTGGCGCCGACCACAGTGACGATCTCGCGCGTCCGCACCTCGAGCGACACGTTCCGCACCGCCTCGACCTTGCCGTAGGACACCGAGACGCCGGACACCGAAAGCAGGGCGGTCATGCCAGCGCTCCGAGATAGGCTTTGATCACGTCCGGATTGGTTTTGATCGCGTCGGGCGTGCCTTCGGCGATCCTTGTACCGAAGTCGAGCACGACGATGCGGTCGGCGAGGTCCATCACGAAGCCCATGTCGTGTTCGACCAGCAGCACCGACATGCCGCTATCCTTGAGCTGACGCAGCAATGCTGCGAGCCGCTGCTTTTCCATGTGGCGCAGGCCCGCCGCCGGCTCGTCGAGCAGCAGCAGTTCCGGATCGGCGCACAGCGCACGGGCGATCTCGACGATGCGCTGCTGGCCGAGCGACAGGCTGCCTGCGAGCTGATCGATCTCGGCGCCGAGACCGACGCGCTCGATCTGGCGTGCGGCCTCGGCGAGCAGCTTGGCCTCGTCGCCGCGATCGAACCGCAGCATGCTGGTGATCGCGCCGGAGCGGCCGCGCAGATGCGCGCCGATCGCGACGTTCTCCAGCACGGTCATGTCCGGCACCAGCTTGACATGCTGGAAGGTGCGGGCGATGCCGAGCTTCACCACTTCCTGCGGCGGGGTGTTGTCGACCGGCTTGCCGTGCACTTCGATCCGTCCGCCGGTCGTGGTGAGGATGCCGGTGATCAGGTTGAAGGTGGTCGACTTGCCGGCGCCGTTGGGGCCGATCAGCGCGACGATCTCGGCGGCGTTGACCTCGAACGACACATCGTTGACGGCGACCACGCCGCCGAACTGTTTTCGCGCCCGCTCCACTTTCAACAGCGGTGCGGCGGAGCTGCCCACCCGCTCACGTGCAGGCAGGCCGCCGGCCTTTCCGGTGGCGGTGCGGCGAAATTTCAACGGCACCAGATTGGCGAGCCACGGCCACACGCCGCCGGGCGCGAGCTGCAACAGCACCACCAGGAGGATGCCGAACACGATGATCTCGAGCTGGCCCTGGCCGCCGAACAGCAGCGGCAGATAGCCCTGCAGCACCTCTTTCAGAATGATGACGATCGCGGCGCCGAGCACGCCGCCCCAGACATAGCCGGCGCCGCCGACCACGGCAATGAACAGATATTCGATGCCGGCCTGCGGCCCGAACGGCGTCGGGTTCACGTTGCGCTGGAAATGCGCGTACAGCCAGCCCGACAGGCCGGCCAGCACCGCCGCGTAGATGAACACGAGCAGCTTGGCACGCGCGGTCTGCACCCCGAATGCTTCGGCGGCGACATGGCCGCGGCGCAGCGCGCGAATGGCGCGGCCGGTACGGCTGTCGAGCAGGTTCATGGTCAGCACCGCGCTGATCAGCACCATCGCCCAGATCACGAAATAGATGCTGTGGGGATCGTACATGTCGATCGGGCCGATCGACAGCGGAGGCACCCGGGAGATGCCGTCGTTGCGGCCGAGGAAATCGAGCTTGCTGAACAGATAATACAGCGCGATGCCCCAGGCGATGGTGCCGAGCGGCAGATAGTGGCCGGACAGCCGCACCGTCATCAGCCCGAGCAGCACCGCGGCGATGCCGGCGACCGCGAGCGAGGCCGGCAGTGCCAGCCACGGCGACAGGCCGTAGACCGTGGTGATGTAGGCGGTGGTGTAGGCGCCGAAGCCGCAGAACGCGGCCTGGCCGAACGAGGTGAGGCCGCCGACGCCGGTGAGCAGCACCAGCCCCATCGCCACCAGCGCGGCAAGGCCGATATTGTCGAGCAGCACGATCCAGAACGGCGGAATCCCCGGGATCAGCGGCAGCGCCGTCATCGCGGCGGCGAACAGGAGAACCGGCAACCAACGCGTCATCGCGGTCAGTCCTTCTCTTCTTCGACCGCGGGGGCGGCGAGCGATCGCAGCACCAGCACCGGCAGGATCAGCGTGAAGACGATCACCTCCTTGTAGTTCGAGGCGTAGAACGAAGAGAACGACTCGACGATGCCGACGACGACCGCGGCGACGGCGGTGAGCGGGTAGCTGACCAGACCGCCGATGATCGCCGCGACGAAGCCCTTCAACCCGATCAGGAAGCCGGTGTCGTAATAGAGCGTGGTGATCGGCACGATCAGGATGCCGGAGATCGCGCCGATCACCGAGGCGAGCAGGAATGCGATCTGGCCGGAGAGTGAGGTGCGGATGCCGACCAGCCGCGCCCCGAGCCGGTTGACCGCGGTGGCGCGCAGCGCCTTGCCGTAGCGGGTGAAGCCGAAGAACAGCCATAACGCCGCCATCAGCGCCAGCGTGATGCCGTAAACCGCCAGACTCTGCCCGGTGAACAGCAGCGGCCCGACGCTGAGCGCGACGTCCGACAGCGGTGGTCCGCGCAGGCCTTCGGCGCCGAAAAACACCAGGCCGAAGCCCTGCAGCGCCAGATGGCAGCCGACCGAGGCGATCAGCAGTACCAGCACCGAAGTATGCGCAAGCGGCTGGAATGCGATGCGATACAGAAACAGGCCGATCGCCGCGACGATCAGCAGCGACAGTGCGATGTTGACCGCGACCCCCGGCTTGTAAGGCGGCAGCAGCGTCGCCAGCGCCAGCACGGCTGCCGGAAACGCGATATAGATCAGCGCAGCCCGCACCACCTTGGCGAGATGCAAGGATCTGCGCGCGCCGAACAGCTCGAAGCCGAACGCGACCAGCCCCATCACCAGTGCGAGCTGGGCGGTGCCGGGCACGCCGCCGGCCGACAGCGTCGCGTAGGTGAGAGCGCCGAAGGTGATGAATTCGCCCTGTGGGATCAGAATGACACGCGTCACCGCGAACACCAGCACCAGCGCCAGGCCGAGCAGTGCGTAGATCGCGCCATTGGTGACGCCGTCCTGCAACAGGAACAGCAGAATCGTGGTGTTCACGCGAACGTCCCCTCCCGCGAAGGCGCGTCGTTGCGCGCCTCCATCCGCCGGCAGTTGAATTCTGCTCAGGCTATTTGATATGGTGCATAACAATTATCGACTATAAGCTCAAGGCCCCGCGAACGCGTCGCGCGACCGTTGCGCTGATCAGGATCACGAGCCCGGCGATGACCGCATCGAAAACCGCCGCCGTCGCCAAGCCGGCGCGAGCCGCGCGCAAGGCATCGCCGGTCGAGCCCGCCGCCGAGGCGTCCGAGCTGATGATGGGCGAACTGTCGGAGCTGCTCGGCTACGCGCTGAAGCGGGCCCAGCTTCGCGTGTTCGAGGACTTTCTACATTCGGTCGAGCCCGTGCAACTGACTCCGGCACAGTTCTCGGTGCTGTTGCTGCTGGATGCCAATCCCGGACGCAACCAGACCGAAATCGCCACCACGCTCGGCATCCTGCGGCCGAATTTCGTGGCGATGCTCGATGCGCTCGAGAGTCGCGGCCTGTGCCTGCGCACCCGCTCCCCGAGCGACCGGCGCTCGCACATCCTGATGCTGACCGACAAGGGTCGCGCGACGCTGGCGCGCGCCAAGAAGCTGGTGGCGACCCGCCACGAAGCGCGGCTCACGGCACTGCTAGGGCCGGACAATCGCGATGCGCTGCTGGCGATGCTGGCCAAGATCGCCCGGGAGTTCTGAGCGCGCCGGCGCTTCCGCCACGATCAGCTCTTTTTGAAGCACCGCTTGTCATTCCCCGGGCAGGGATCGACCTCCTGCACCGACGCGGTGATCGAGTTGAGTTCGATCACCGCGCGCTTTCGTTTGGCCACCAGGAAGCGGTCGACGAACGCGACGGAGGTTGCCTTCAGGGTGACGACAGCTTCCGCTCGTTCGGCGCGGACGATGAAGTCCTCGGCCTCCTCAGGCGTCAGCGAGCGGCAGAACCGCACGACCGCCGCGGCCGGCGACACGTAGCGGGTGAAAGGTCCGGCAGCCTGTTTCGTCGGCGTTTGTTTCGGTGCCGAAGATTTCGGTGCCGCAGATTTCGGGGCTGCCTTCGCTTTCGATTTTGCGTTCGACTTCGCTTTGGCCTTTGTTGTTGATCTCCCTGCTCCGCCCGCCATCATCGTCTCCTCGGTCATTGTGCCGGGTAAAGCTGCAGCTCACGACGCTTCATCTGGTCGATCGCGATCACGGCGAGCACCTCGGACGGCGTTCCGCCGCCGGTGACGCGATCGCCGACATAGAGGGTCTGCGAGCCGCCCGTGCGGCGGGTCGCTGCAGTCGGGGCCGTGCCGGTGCGCGGCGCCGTGAACAGATAGGTCCGCAGTGATGCAAGATCGACGACGCGATCCCCGGCGAGGGCCAGCGCGATCGCGACCTGATGCACGTCGCTGCGCTTGGCGCTCGCGGTCAATTGCGCGTCGGCGAGCTCGAACGCGGTGGTGACGCGGGTGAACACGACGCTCGGCGTGGCGCTCGCGTTCAAGGTGGTGGTGAACACCAGCTTGTCGGTCATCGCCGGGACCGCGCCGTGATTGCTGCCGGCGAGATTGCCGAACAGCGTCAGCTCGATGAAATCTTTGACCAGTTTCTCGACGCCGATCCGCCCGGTGATCGGATAGATGTAGTTCGCCGCGACGATCTGCCCGTCGCAATAGCGGCCTCGCGCCGGGTCGTTCAACGTCTTGAGCAGATAGCCGAAGGTGTCGGTGACGGTGAAGGTACGTTGGTTGCTGCGCTTGCGCAGCGCGCCGGCGCCGACGTTCAGCCTGAACACGTGCTCGGGCAGGATCCGCAGCAGGTTGGCCTGCGAGGTCAGGTCGTTGTCTTCGGTGATGTTGAGGTCGAAATTATAGGCGACGCCGGTCTTGTAGAACGTGTCGATCATCGTCCGGACCTTGCCGTAGGCAGGGCCAGGAAACAGTTCGGGGCCGAAGCTGCTGGTCGCTTCGCGATCCCCGGCGTAGGTGACGCTGAGCTGCTGGGCGATCGGATCGCCGCTCGCGGCGAGCTTGTCGATCCAGGCGATCACCACGGTCTGGACCGCGTCCCGCGTCTCGCAGCGGATGCGCTTGACGATGTCGGGCGTGTCGACCCCGGAGAAATCCTCCGGCAGCGGGTGGATCGCGCACCCGGTCAGCAGCACGGCCATCCCAGCCGAAACGATGCTCTTCCACATCGCGTGCCTCGGGCAATGACACGAACAACGACAAAACGACGAACCAAAATGATCGCCGACTATACGCCGGCGCTTCGTCGAGTCTGTGGTTTCGATGCAACTATGAGGCGAAATCGCGTCTGTGTCGCTACTACGGGAGTACTTCCCGGCGTTCGGAGAGGCGGGCGTCGAGCGCGGCGCGCTTGTCGGCCAGCAGGCCGTGGTCGGCGGCTTCGATCACGTCGAACAGCTCCTGCGCTTCGGTGATCCGGGTGACGGTGACGTAGTCGGCGCCGGCCTGGTACATCGCCTCGACATCGGTCAGCAGATCCGCCGTGGCGACGATCTGCGCGGTCGGATTGAGGGCCCGGACGTGGCGCACCAGCCGCTCGTTGGTGGCGCCCTTCAGCAGCGAATCCGGCACGCTGAGGATGATGATCTCGGCCTTGGCGACGCCGGCGTGCAGCAGCGTGGCGACGTTGCTGATGTCGCCGTAGATCACGTGCATGCCCCGCTCGGTGAGGGTGCGGTACACCGTCGGGTTGAAGTCGATCACGCTGATCTGCTTGAGCCGCTCGGGCGCGTGGCGCTCGATTTCGCTGACCAGGGCGCTTGCGGCGCGGAAGAAGCCGAGGATGACGATGCGATGCACCGCGCCGTGGCCGGCCTCGGCGGCGGCGTCGGCGCCGCTCTGCTGCTGGCCGAGATCGCGGAAGCCGAGCCTGGTCATCGTCCCGATCGCGCCGCGGGTAATCGGATCGCTGCGCATGATCACGAAGGTCGACAGCACCGCCAGCAATACGAAGGCGAACGAGGCGGCGCTCGCGGTTTGGGTGCCGATGTGGCCGGCGGCGATGCCGGTCTGGATCACCACCAGGGAGAACTCGCTGATCTGCGCCAGATTGAGCGCCGGCAGCAGGCTGGCGCGCAGGCCCTGCTTCATCAGATACAGCGGCACGAAGGTGGTGAGCAGCCGGCTCGCGAGCGTGAAGACCGCGATCGCCAGCGCCAGCCCGATCACCGAGCCGTTCGGGATCGGGATCGTCATGCCGAGCGCGACGAAGAACAGGGTGATGAAGAAATCCCGCAGCGTCGTCACCTTGGCGGTGACGTCGAGCGCATAGGGGAAGGTCGACAACGACACGCCGGCGACCAGCGCGCCCATCTCGCGCGACAGGTGCAGCCGCTCGGCGGTTTCGCCGATCAGGAAGCACCAGGCCAGAGCCCCGAGCAGCACCAGTTCGGGCGTGCGGGCGATGCGATGGAACAGCCAGGGCAGCACATAGCGCGACAGCAGCAGCGCGGTCGCGACCAGCGCGGCGACGCGGCCGACCGAGATCAGCAGCACGGAGATCTGGAGGTCGGCGAGACTGGGCTGCACCGCCAGGAACAGGATCGCGAAGATGTCTTGCAGCACCAGGATACCGAGTGTGATCCGGCCGGGCAGGGTGTCGAGCTCGCGCTTCTCGTACAGCACCTTGACGATGATCACGGTCGAGGACAGCGCGCACGCCACCGTCAGATACAGCGCGTCGAAATGGCCGCCTCCGAACGCGAGCCCGATGCCGACGAAGAACGCGATGCCGAGTGCGACGCCGCCGGCGATCTGACCACCGGCGGCCACCAGGATCACCGGGCCGGCGCGGATGATCTTCTTCAGGTCGATCTCCAGCCCGATCATGAACAGCATGAAGATCAGGCCGAGCTCGGAGATGACCGTGATTGAGTTCTCCGACTTGACCCAGCCGAGGCCGAACGGGCCGATCACGAAGCCGGCGACGAGGTAGGCGAGGATCAGCGGCTGGCGGAAAAAATGCGCGACCAGTCCGAGCAGCCAGGCGAATAGGATGCTCAGCGTGATATCGCCAATCAGTTCGTGCATGCACCCGCCGCCGTGGAACGCCCTGACGCGAACATTAGAGGGACAGCCACGCGGAAACAATGCATCGGACGCCCGGCTCGCGGAACGGGACGCCTTCGTTTTCTGCGTTCCCGTGAGTCTCTGGCTGACATGCCTGATTCTGTCCGCCGGCGCACCGGCTTTGGCGCGATCGCCGATCGCCGACCGCGCACCCAGCGCTCCCGCTCCGCCCCACCACCAGCCGGCCAAGCGGGCAATTGGAGCGGGATCGGCCGCCTCCGATGGGTAGCCCTGCACCTCGGATGCTTCCCTTTATACCGCCTGCACTTTAGGTTGCCGGCCACGGCGGCAAGGGGGACGGGCCCGGAATGGACAAGTCAGACACCGAGGATCTGCGCGCCCGCGGATGGTGGACCGGCCTCGCGATCGCGGTGCTGCTGCTCGGCCTGCCGCTGGCGGTGTGGCTCGATCTCACCAACCTCGTCGACGCGGCCTTGCGCCGGCAGGCGTCCGACCTGAATTCGGTGATCAAGAGCGTCCGCCACTATTACGCCGCCAACGTGGTCGGGCGGATCTTGGCCCATCCCGGCCAGGTGCAGGTGATCCACGATTACGAGACCGTGCCCGGCGCGATTCCGATCCCGGCGACGCTGTCGCTCGAGCTCGGCAAGGTGATCGGCGAGCAGCAGAGCAATATCACCTACCGCTTCGTCTCGGATTATCCGTTCGCCAATCGCGCGCCGCATCAGCTCGACGCTTTCGAGCGCGACGCGCTCGCGGCGCTGCGCAAGGACTCGAGCGAGAACATCGTGTCGGCATCCGCCGGGCTGTTCAGCGACAGCGTCCGGCTGGTGTCGCCGGTGACGATGGCGCCGGCCTGCGTCGCCTGCCACAACACTCATCCCGAAAGCCCGAAGCGCGACTGGAAGGTCGGCGACGTCCGCGGCATCCAGGAGGTGATGATTACCCAGCCGATCGCCGCCAACCTGTTCTCGTTCAAGTTCCTGCTGGCGTATTTCGTGCTGGCGGCGGTGTGCGGTGTGTCGTTCCTGGCGATGCAACGCCGGCAATCGCTGAAGATCGTCGCGATGAACCGCGAGCTCGAGACCAACAACGACTTCCTGGCTTCGCTGTCGATGAAGATCTCGCGCTACATCCCGCCGCAGATCTACAAGAGCATCTTCTCCGGGCAGAAGGACGTCGTCATCCACACCGAGCGCAAGAAGCTGACGATCTTCTTCTCCGACATCCAGAATTTCACCGCCACCACCGAGCGGCTGCAGCCGGAACTGATCACCCAGCTCCTCAACGAGTACTTCACCGAGATGTCGGAGATCGCGCATCGCTATGGCGGCACCATCGACAAGTTCATCGGCGACGCGATGCTGATCTTCTTCGGCGATCCGGAGACCAAAGGCGACCGCGCCGACGCCCAGGCCTGCGTGCGGATGGCGTGGGCGATGCAGCGCCGGCTGTCCGAACTCAATGCCAAATGGCGCGCCGCGGGGATCGAGCAGCCGTTCCGGTCGCGGATCGGGATCAATTCCGGCTATTGCAATGTCGGCAATTTCGGCAGCGCCGACCGGATGGACTACACCATCATCGGCGCCGAGGCGAACCTCGCCGCTCGGCTGCAATCGATCGCGGAGCCTGGCGGCATCGTGGTGTCCTACGAGACCTATGCGCTTGTCAGCGACATCGTCGACGCCCATGCGCTGTCCTCGATCACCATGAAGGGGATCAGCCGCGAGGTGGTGCCGTATGCGATCGATCAGCTCCGCGACGGCAGCGAAGCCTCGGCGGTGGTGATCGAGAAAGTGCCCGGCTTCGACTTCCGCCTCGACACTGCAGCGGTCGCCGCCACCGATAGCGAGCGCGTCCGCTCGGTGCTGCTCCAGGCGCTGTCCTCGCTCGACCGGCGACAGCCCAGGGCGGCGGAGTAGCACAACGAACCCGCGCTACTGCGCTTGATCGATTGATTGAAGCAGACTTGTGATTGTAGCGGACTTGTAGTCGTAGAGGGCTTGGCCCTTGCCAAGGGGTCTAAAGTCCTCGTCCTGAGGAGCCCGGCAAAGCCGGCGTCTCGAAGGATGAGGAGCCGCATCGCCTGCAGCGCATGGTTCGAGACGGCGCTTCGCGCCTCCTCACCATGAGGTTGTGCCAATTGTGATTCCCGATACTATCAAAAACCCAACTACTCTAACTCAGACGCGTCCAACGAACCTTGGCGTCATCTCCGGGCTCGACCCGGCGATCCAGCTTCCAGAATAGATGGATGCGCGGGCTTCGCCGCGCCGGAGCGGCTACGGCCGCGCAGGCGGGTCAAGCCCGCGCATGACGGCGATTGTTAGCGCGCGGCCTCTCGTGCGTCATTGCGAGGAGCGAAGCGACGAAGCAATCCAGCAGCCCAAGGTGCGGAGCACCTGGATTGCTTCGCTTCGCTCGCAATGACGGAGAGGGGGACGAGCTAAGCCAAAATCACCCGAATATCGTTGACGTTGGTCAGCGTCGGGCCGGTGATCAGCAGGCCGCCGTTCTGGGCGAAGAAACCTGTGGCGTCGTTGTCGGCGAGATAGGCGGCGGGATCGAGCTGGTGCTGAGCGATCAGCGCGAAGGTTGCGGCGTCGATCAGCGCGCCGGCGGGATCATCGGCGTTGCCGGCGCCGCCGTCGGCGCCGTCGGTGTCGGCCGCGAGGGCGGCGATGTCGGGCAGGTCGGACAAGCTCTGCGCCAGCGCCAGGGCATATTCCTGGTTGGGACCGCCGCGGCCCTGGCCGCGTACTGTGACGGTGAGTTCGCCGCCGGACAGGATCGCCAGTTTGCGCCCGGAAGCCCGAGCCTCGCGCGCGAGCCGGGCATGCGCGGCGGCAACCTCGCGGGCTTCACCTTCGAGATCAGCGCCGAGATCGGCAACCTCGTAGCCGGCGTCGCGCGCAACTTGGATCGCCGCATCGAGCGACTGTCGTGGCCGTGCAATGATCTCGAACCGGGCGCGGGCGAATGCGGCGTCGCCGGCCTTGACGCTCTCGTTGCGCTGATCGTTCAGCGCGGCGGCGATCGCCGGATCCAGCTCGAGTTGATAGCGTGCCACCAGCGCCCGCGCGTCGGCCAGCGTGGTCGGATCCGGTACGGTGGGGCCGGAGGCGATTGCGGAGGGCTCGTCGCGCGGCACGTCGGAGATCGCCAGCGTCACGATCTGCCCGGCGTGCTGCCCGGCGCGGGCGAGGCGGCCGCCTTTGATCCGGGACAGGTGTTTTCTGACGGTGTTGACCTCACCGATCGGCGCGCCGGAGCGCAGCAGCGCCCGGGTGGCCTGCTGCTTCTGCGCCAGCGTCACGCCGTCGGCCGGCGCGATCCAGTTGGCCGAGCCGCCGCCCGACAGCAGCACCAGCAGCAGATCGTCCGGCGTCGCGGTGGCGGCGAGGGCGAGGCTGGCTTCTGCCCCGCGCACGCCGGCAGCGTCGGGCATCGGATGGCCGGCCTCGATCACCTCGACGCGGTGGGTCGGCACGCGGTGGCCGTGGCGGGTGGTGGCGATGCCGACCAGCCGTGACGGTTCCAGGCCCGAGTTGTCGAGATAATGCCGTTCCGCGGCCGCGGCCATCGCGGCGGCGCTCTTGCCGGCGGCGAGGCAGATGATCCGGCCCGGCGGGGCCGGCGGCAGATACGGTGCGAGGATGCGATCCGGGTGCGCGGCGGCGACGGCTACATCGAAAATGGCGCGGAGCAGCGGGCGATGATCGGTCATGTGCCCGTTGTGGCAGGCGCGCCCCGGGCCGGCAAGTGACGGCCGCCTCAGGCCGTCATCCCGGGGGCGCTCGCGCAGCGAGCGAACCCGGGATCCAGAGGTTCAGGGCAGTTCGAGATTCTGGGTTCGCCGCTGCGCGGCGCCCCGGAATGACGAAGGTGAGGGAGCGACTAGCCGCCGTTCGGCGAATGCACTTCGCCTTCGATCACATCGCCGAACAGCTTCCAGTTCTGGCCTTCGAACCGCATCATCTGCAACTGCTCGATCGGTGCGAAGTCGGTCGCCGAGGTGTTGAGTGTCACGCCCGGCAGCAGACCTCCGAGCTGGACACCCTTCAGGTTGGCCGCCTGCTTCATGACGTTTTCACGGCTGAGGTCGTCGCCGCACTGCTTGATCAGCACAGCTACCGTCTCGGCGATGTTGTAGCCGGTCATGAAAGAAGAATCGGCGCGGCTGGCATCAGGCGCGTACTTGGCCATGAACTCGTAGTAGGCCTTCATGCCCGGGTCGTTTTCCCACTGCTTGTCGGTGGCGTCCTTGGCGTAGGAGGCGGAGACGATGCCCTGGGCATTCTCGAAGCCGGCCGGCTTCATCACGCTGCCGGTCGAGGCCGAGACGTTCGGCACGATCATCATCGGCTTCCACGCCAGTTCGGCGACCTTCTTGATGGTCTGCGCGGCGAATTTCGGCGTCGCGAAGATCACCAGCACGTCCGGATTGGCGGCCTTGATCTTGACGATGTGGGAGTCGACGGTCGGCTCGGTGAGCTCGTAGCTGTCCTCGACCACGACCTGGGACGCCTTGGCGCCGAGTCCGTCCTTGAGGCCCTTCAGATAGTCCTTGCCGAAATCGTCGCCCTGGTACAGCACGGCGATCTTGGCGTCCGGCTTCTCCTTCAGGATGTACTTGGCGTAGATCCGGCCTTCGCTCTGGTAGCTCGGCAGCCAGCCCATCGTCCACGGGAAGTGCTTCGGATCGTTCCATTTGGTGGCGCCCGATGCCAGGAACAGATGCGGGACCTTCTTGGCGTTGAGATATTTCTGGATCGCGGTGTTCGACGGCGTGCCGAGCGGCGAGAACATGAACAGCACTTCGTCGCTCTCGACCAGCTTGCGGGTCTGTTCGACGGCCTTGGGCGGCGAATAGGCGTCGTCGTAGGAGATGTAGACGATCTTGCGGCCGTTGATGCCGCCCTTGTCGTTGATCATCTTGAAATAGGCTTCCTGCGCCCGGCCGACGCTGCCATAGGCCGAGGCGGGGCCGGAATACGGCACGATGTTGCCGATCTTGACTTCGGTGTCGCTGGCGCCGGGGCCGTATTTCTTCTGCGCCATCGCCTGGCCGCTCGAAGCGGTCAGCAGGGCGGCGGTCGCCAGGGTGGCGATCGATCGGGAGAGGGCCGACATCAGGGGAAATCCTCGCTGTTGTTGTTGGTCTTGCGGCGCACACGCTGCGCTGCAGCGTTGGCAGTGCAGCGGAGGGTTAGCCGGTTCGGCGCGGTTGCTCAACCCGCGCAAGTTGCGACGGTTACCAAATTTCGCGGCCATTCCGTCGAATGGAAATAGATGCTGTCGAAGACGTGCGAAAGGCGCAGCGACACCGCGCTGCGTCATTGGCGCGTCACGCTACGCCGCATCTGCCTTCTTCAGATGCGCGGCGACGATCTTCAGGTCGTCGACGAAGCGGGCGTATTCGCGCTCCTTGGCTTCGGCGTCGGGCAGGCGCAGCAGATAGGACGGATGCACCGTCACCAGCACCTGCGGGCTGTCGTCGCGGTCGATCAGATTGCCGCGGGTCTTGTTGATCGGGGTGATCTTGCCGAGCACGCTCTGTGCCGCAGTGGCGCCCATGGCGACGACCAGCAGCGGCTGCACCGCGGCGAGTTCGCGCTCGTACCATTGCCGGCAGGCCTTGATCTCCGGCGTGTTCGGCTTCTGGTGCAGGCGGATCTTGCCGCGCGGCACGAATTTGAAGTGCTTCACTGCGTTGGTCACATAGGTCTTGCTGCGGTCGACGCCGGCTTCCGCCAGCGCGCGATCGAGCATCTGTCCGGCCGGGCCGACGAACGGCTTGCCGGCGAGGTCTTCCTTGTCGCCTGGCTGCTCGCCGACCAGCATCACGGTGGCGTGCTGCGGACCTTCGCCGAACACGGTCTGGGTGGCGTCCTTCCACAGGTCGCAGGCGCGGCAATCTTTCGCTTCCTCGCGCAGATGCGCCAGCGTGTCGGCCTTCGGCTTGGCTTTTGTCATCGGCGGCTCCTGTCGCTGCGGCTTCTTCGGCGCGGTCGCCTCGGCCGCGACCATCGCGTGCGCCTTGCGCTCGGCGTGGTCGATCAGCGGCTTGATCAAAGCCGCTTCGGGCAGATTGCGCCAATATTTCTTCGGCATCTCTGCCTGCATCGCCCTGGTTTTCAGCCGCGCCGGATTGAAGATGCTGGCGTAGTAGGTGAGCCAGGTTTGTTCGAGGCGATCCTCCGACGGCGCCACTGTCTTGGTGATGCCGGGCGTGATCGCAACCCTGTGGCCGTCCCAATGCGCGCAGACGTCCGGCGTCAGGATCGACCATTCCATATCGGCGAAGCGGCGGGCGAAGAACGGCGCTGCCAGCTCGACGATATGGTGCTCGGGTTCGAACCAGGCGACGTAGCGCGACTTCGGCTCGCGGCCGATCTCGCGGAAGCGGACGAAGGCGTGCATCTTGTGCTCGTCGCGTCGCACCGCCTTGGCCATCGCCGAAAGCCGCGCCACGTCGGGATCGGTCGCGACCTGCATCAGCTCGGGATTGGCGCGCAGCCGCCACAGTAACTGATACAGATAAGCAAAACGCTGTGGATCGCGATGCAGGATCGCGACTTGCGCCAACTCAACGAAGCGGGCCGGGACGTTGAACGTCTGCGCGGGGGAGGGCGATTGGGTAAAGTGTGTGAACGGCGCGGCCGTTTCAGCAAAGGCTCCCGCATCCGCGGCAAGCCCCGCCGCGTCGAACAGCTCCGGCTCATCGCCCGTCACGCTCCAAGTGATATCGGCCGGTGCCACATCCGCCAGCACCAGCTCCCGCGCCGCCTTGCGCCAGCCGTCGAAATCGGTCTCGCTGTCGAGCCGGATGCGGTGCATGGTGGTGATCGCTTCGTCTCCTTGTTCAATTAGTTGAGGACCACCTTTCAACGCGTCATGGCCGGGCTCGTCCCGGCCATCCACGTTTTTTTGCCGGACGCGCCGGAAGGCGTGGATGCCCGGGACAAGCCCGGGCACAACGGAGGTTGTTACTTGGTCGCGGGCCTCTAAAACCCAAATCCCAGTTGCCGCGCCTTCGGCCGAAACCGCTCCGCCAGCCGCGTGCCGTCGAGCTGGTAAGTCGGCGGGCGGTGGTCGGGGAGAACGATGAAGGGGAGCGCCTTGTTCCGTGGGATGTGCAGCTTGGCCAGGTCCGCGCTGCGGATCGCGCTGTGGCGCCTGGTATCGATGATGCGGTCGACCGCCTTGCGGCCGAAGCCGGGAATGCGCAGCAATTCCTCGCGACTGGCGCGGTTGACGTCGAGCGGGAAGCGGTCGCGGTGGCGCAGCGCCCAGGCGAGCTTCGGATCCATCTCCAGCGACAGCATGCCGGCAGCGGGATCGATGATTTCGCCGGCGTCGAAGCCGTAGAACCGCATCAGCCAGTCGGCCTGGTACAGCCGATGCTCGCGCACCAGCGGCGGCGCCTGCAGCGGCAGCGCCCGGCTGGAATCCGGGATCGGGCTGAACGCCGAATAGTACACCCGTTTCAGATTGTACGAGCCGTAAAGATTGGCGGATGTGTCGAGGATGGTCTGGTCGGTGGCGGCGTCGGCGCCGACGATCATCTGCGTGCTCTGCCCGGCCGGTGCGAAGCGCGGCGGCTTGGCGCGGGTGGGGGTCTTCCGCGCCTCGGCCTTGGCCTCGGTCGCTTCATCCAGCTTCAGCCGCAGCCGCCCCATGGTGCGGCGGATGGCGCGGACGTTTTTCTCCGGCGCTAACTGGGCGAGGCTGGTCTCCTCCGGCATTTCGATATTGATGCTGAGCCGGTCGGCATAGCGGCCGGCCTTGGCGATCAGCGCGTCGTCGGCTTCCGGAATCGTCTTCAGATGAATGTAGCCGCGGAAGTGATGCTCCTCCCGCAGGCGTCGCGCCACTTCGACAATCTGCTCCATGGTGTAGTCGGCGCTGCGGATGATGCCCGAGGACAGAAACAGCCCCTCGATGTAGTTGCGGCGATAGAAGTCGAGCGTGAGCTGCACCACCTCACCCACGGTGAAGCGGGCGCGTGGCACGTTCGACGACGCCCGGTTGACGCAGTACAGGCAGTCGTAGGCGCAGGCGTTGGTCAGCAGCACCTTGAGCAGCGAGATGCAGCGGCCGTCCGGCGCATAGGAATGACAGATGCCCATGCCGGGCGCGGTCGAGCCCAGCCCCTTGCCGCCCTGGCTGTCGCGTTTCTCCGTCCCGCTCGAGGCACAGGAGGCGTCGTATTTCGCCGCGTCCGCCAGGATGGCCAGCTTGCGCTGCACGTCCATGCTTGGAATCTCCTTGATTCATCTCGCGAAAAAATTTGCCGCAAGACCTCGGTGCGATCCCGATTGACTCCGCCCGGGAGCAGGGATTTATTAGAACATATCATGAACAAATGAGCCGGCAACGGGTTCATCGAATCCGAAAAACGGCAGCGGAAAAGGAACGGCGCATGGACAGCGCGCGCCTCGGCATGCTTGCGCGCCTGCAGGGCGAAATCGACCGGCTCGAAAGCGGCACGGCGGAGACGCTGCGCCGTGTGCCGCTCGGCCATGACGACGTCGATGCGGTGCTGCACGGCGGCCTGATGCAGGGCGCGCTGCACGAAGTGTTCTGCGATGGCCACCAGGCCAGCGCTGCGACCGGCTTCGTCGCCGGCGTGGCGCAGCTGCTCGCCGAACAGCGCTTCCTGCTGTGGATCCGTCAGGATTTCTCCGCGCGCGAGAACGGCGAGCTGGCGATGGAAGGCTTCGCCGAACTCGGGCTCGATCCGCGCCGGTTGGTGATGGTACGCGCCCATGATGCCGACAGCGCACTGCGCGCCGCCGCCGATGCGCTGGCCTGCAACGGGCTCGGCGCGGTGATTACTGAGCTGTGGGGCGAGACCCGCGGGTTCGATTCCGTCGCCTCGCGAAAGCTGACGCTGGCGGCGCAGCAGTCCGGCGTCACCGCGCTGATGCTGCGGATCGCCGCTGCGCCGCAGGCCTCGACCGCGGAGACCCGCTGGGTGATCCGCGCGGCGCCTTCGCCGCCGATCGAAGGCTGGGGCGCCCCGGTGCTCGACACCTCCCTTGTTCGCAATCGTCGCGGCCAGACCGGCCGCTGGATCATGGAATGGAATTGTGATGCGTGCCGCTTCCGTGAACCGCAGACGCATTCTCGGCCTTTGGCTGCCGAGGCTTTCGACCGATCGGCTCGAACGGGCCTCGCCGCAGGCGGGCACCGGCTCGCCGGCTGATGCTGCGCCTCCGCGTGTCGTCGCCGCCAAGCGCGACAACGCGCTGGTGGTGGTGGCCTGCGATGCGCGCGCCAGCCGCGGCGGGGTGCTGCCCGGAATGCCGCTCGCCACCGTGCGGGCGATGCATCCGGCGCTCGATGTCATCGATCATGATCCGCACGCCGATGCGGTGCTGCTGAATGCAATCGCTGACTGGTGCGATCGCTTCACGCCGCTGGTGGCACTCGACGGTGCCGACGGGCTGCTGCTCGATATCACCGGCTGCGCGCATCTGTTCGGCGACGAGGTCAGGCTGCTGAACACGCTGACCGCGGCGCTGACGCGGCAGGGCTTTGTGGTCAGCGCCGCGATCGCCGGCACCGCGGTGGCGGCGCGGGCGCTGACCCGCGGCGGCTCCGGCCTGATCGTCGCGCCGGGCGACGAGCCGCGGGCGGTGGCGCCGCTGCCGGTGGCGGCGCTCGGCGTCGATGACGCGATCGTCCGCGGCCTGCGCCGCGCCGGGTTCAAGACCGTCGGCGAGGTGCTGGCGCGGCGGCCGACCGAACTCGCCGCACGGTTCGGCGAAGGCTTCGTCGCAGTGCTGCGCCAGGCGACCGGCGAAGACGACGCGCCGATCTCGCCGCGGCGGCCGGCGCCGGACTACGTCGTCGACAAGAATTTCCCCGAACCGGTTGCCACCACCGAGGTCATTCTGCCGACGCTGCTGGCGCTGGCGCGGCTGCTGATCGCCGCGATGGAGCGGAGTGGCAAAGGTGCGCGGCAGCTCACCGCCAGCCTGTTTCGCAGCGATGGCGCGGTGCGCAGCATCAGCGTCGAGACCGGGCAGCCGGTGACGCGGGTCGAGGTGGTGCAGCGGCTGTTCGCCGAAAAGCTCGACGCGCTGAACGATCCGCTCGATCCCGGCTTCGGCTTCGATCTGATCCGGCTCGCCGCCAGCGTCAGCGTGGCCGTGACCGAGGCGCAGCGCGGTTTCGACACCACCGCGCATCAGGCCGAGGATGTCGCCTTGCTGGCCGACACGCTGGCGGCGCGGCTCGGGGCCAAGCGGGTGGTGCGCTATCTGCCGCAGGATACGCATATCCCCGAGCGCGCCGCGCTCGCCGTACCGGTGCAGCATTGTCCGCCTGAGCCGGGCGATGCGCCGTGGCCGGCGCGGGCCGACGAACCGCCGCTGCGGCCCTTGCGGCTGTTACAGCCACCGGAGCCGATCGAGGTGCTGGCCGGCGTGCCGGACGGCCCGCCGGCGCAGTTCACCTGGCGCCGTGTTCTCCATCGCGTCGCCCGCGCCGAAGGACCGGAGCGGATCGCGACAGAGTGGTGGCGCGCCGCCGAGCCGGGGCTGACCCGCGATTACTTCCGGATCGAGGACGACGCCGGCGTGCGGTTCTGGCTGTATCGCGACGGCCTGTACGGCAGCGAGGTGATGCCGGAAGTAGGCGGTACCGGCCAGCCGCGCTGGTACATGCATGGGCTGTTTGCTTGAGACCGCGATGAGCGCACCGCGCTACGCCGAGATCGGCGTCACCACCAATTTCTCGTTCCTCGAAGGCGGATCGCATCCGCAGGACTATGTCCATGAAGCGAGCCGGCTCGGGCTCGACGCGATCGGCATCGCCGACCGCAACACGCTGGCCGGCGTGGTGCGCGCCTACAGCGAGCTCGATAACGAAGAGCTGATCCACAAGCCGAAGCTGCTGATCGGGACGCGGCTGTGCTTTGTCGACGGCACGCCGGACGTGCTGGCCTATCCGACCGATCGCGCCGCCTACGGCCGGCTCTGCCGCCTGCTCAGCGCCGGCAAGCTCCGCGCCGACAAGGGCGAGTGCGATCTGACGTTTGCCGATCTGGAGGCCTTCATCGACGAGGCTTCGGCCTCGATGAATCAGCCTTCGGCTTCCATCCACCAGCTCCCCACCTCGTCATGGCCGGGCTCGTCCCGGCCATCCACGCCTTTGCTACGATTGAGTCAGCAAGACGTGGATGCCCGGCACAAGGCCGGGCATGACGGTGGAAAGGTTACGGGTCGTCATTCGAAGATATTGCTGGTCGTCATGCCGGCCTATCGCTTCCAGACCAAAGCGATCGCCACCGCGCTCGAACGCCTCACCGCCCTCAACGCCGGTGCCGTCTGGCTCGGCCTCGCGCCGTATTATCGCGGCGACGACAAGCGGCGGCTCGATCGGCTGCGGCGAATTGCGGTCGCCGCACGGGTGCCGTGCATCGCCACCAACGACGTACTGTATCATCACGCTTCGCGGCGGGCGCTGCAGGACGTGCTGACCTGCGTGCGCGAAAAGACCACGATCGACAAGGCCGGGCGCCGGCTCGAAGGCAATGCCGAGCGGCATCTCAAGCCCGCCGCCGAGATGGCGCGGCTGTTCCGTGCCGATCCGGACGCGATCGCCGAGACGCTCAGGTTCGCGGGTCGCATCGGCTTCACGCTGGACGAACTGAAATATCACTATCCCGACGAGCCGGTGCCGCCCGGCAAGACCGCGCAGGCTCATCTGCGAGACCTCACCGAGCAGGGCATCCAGCAATATTTCCCGCATGGCATCAGCGACAAGCTGAAGGCCACCATCGACAAGGAGCTGGCGATCATCGAGCGCCGCGGCTACGCGCATTATTTCCTCACCGTGCACGACATTGTTCGCTACGCACGGTCGCAGGATATTCTGTGCCAGGGTCGCGGCTCGGCGGCGAATTCGGCCGTCTGCTACGTGCTCGGCATCACCTGCGTCGATCCGACCGAGATCGACCTGTTGTTCGAGCGCTTCGTCTCCGAGGAGCGCGACGAGCCGCCGGACATCGATGTCGATTTCGAGCATTCGCGCCGCGAAGAGGTGATGCAGTACATCTATCGCCGCTACGGCCGGCATCGCGCCGCGATCGTCGCCACCGTGATCCATTATCGGCCGCGCTCGGCGATCCGTGACGTCGGCAAGGCGCTCGGCCTGTCCGAAGACGTCACCGCGGCGCTCGCCGATACGGTGTGGGGAAGCTGGGGCAGGGGCCTCAATGAGATGCAGGTGAGGCAGGCCGGGCTCGACCCGCACAACCCGATGATCGGCCGCGCGGTCGAACTCGCCACCGAGCTGATCGGCTTTCCGCGGCATCTGTCGCAGCATGTCGGCGGCTACGTGCTGACGCAAGACCGGCTCGACAGCTACGTGCCGATCGGCAATGCCGCGATGGCGGATCGTACCTTCATCGAATGGGACAAGGACGACATCGACGCGGTGAAGATGATGAAGGTCGACGTGCTGGCGCTCGGCATGCTGACCTGCATCCGCAAGGGGTTTGATCTGATCGCGCAGCACAAGGGCGTGCGCTTTCAGCTCTCCGACATCAAGTCGGAGGACGACAACAAAGTCTACAAGATGCTCCAGCGCGGCGAGTCGATCGGCGTGTTCCAAGTCGAGAGCCGGGCGCAGATGAACATGCTGCCGCGCCTCAAACCGAGATGTTTCTACGACCTCGTCATCGAGGTTGCGATCGTGCGGCCGGGCCCGATCCAGGGCGACATGGTGCATCCTTACTTAAGGCGGCGGAACGGGCAGGAGCCTGTGGTGTATCCGTCGCCAGCGGGGGAGGCCGGCGACAAGGACGAGCTGCGGCAGATCCTCGGCAAGACGCTCGGCGTGCCGTTGTTCCAGGAGCAGGCGATGCGGATCGCGATCGAGGCGGCGCATTTCACCCCGGACGAGGCCAATCAGCTCCGCCGCGCGATGGCGACGTTTCGCAACGTCGGCACCATCGGCAAGTTCGAAGCCAAGATGGTCGGCAATCTGGTGAAGCGCGGCTACGACGCCACCTTTGCCAAGAACTGCTTCGAACAGATCAAGGGTTTTGGTTCCTACGGCTTTCCGGAAAGCCATGCGGCGAGCTTCGCCAAGCTGGTCTATGTCTCGGCCTGGATGAAGTGCGAGCATCCCGACGCGTTCTGCTGCGCGCTGCTGAATTCGCAGCCGATGGGGTTCTACGCGCCGGCGCAGATCGTCGGCGATGCGCGAAGTAACAAGGTCGAGGTGCGCCCGGTCGACGTGTCGTTCAGCGAGGGCCAGTGCACGCTGGAGGAGCGCTGCGGCGAGCATCACGCGGTGCGGCTCGGCTTCCGCATGATCGACGGCTTCCGCTGGGCCGATCCGGACGAGGAGCGGGTGCGTCTCGCCGCCGGCGAGCTGCCGTCCGACGATTGGGCGGCGCGGATCGTCGCGGCGCGGGCGAGGGGGCCGTTCGGTTCGCTCGAGCAATTCGCGCGGATCACAGGCTTGCCGAAGCGCGCGCTGATCCTGCTCGCTGA
>NZ_QPFS01000068.1:0-26797 GCF_010906995.1 Rhodopseudomonas sp. WA056
GCGCGGCCTCTCATAACATCCGATCCGGGATTTCGTCCCGTCCCGGCGAGCCAGGCGATGACGGTGTGGCTTCCCTGTGGCCGTGCGCCGCTGCGGGCGGCAGACTGGCCAAACCGGGCCGGGTTCGCCATATAGGCGCGGCGAGGACGAGAGCATGAGCGCGCTGGACAACCGCCTGTTTGCCAAGATGAACGGCATCGGCAACGAAATCGTGGTGGTCGACCTGCGCGACCAGCCGGCGCCGGTGACGCCGGCCGATGCGCGGGCGGTGGCGGCGCACGTGCCCTACGACCAACTGATGCTGCTGCAGCCGGCCCGGCTGCCCGGCACCGAAGCCTTCGTCCGGATCTACAACAATGACGGTTCCGAATCCGGCGCCTGCGGCAACGGCATGCGCTGCGTCGCGCGCCAGATGTTCGCCGGCAGCGACCAGAACGGCCTGACGTTCGAGACCCGCGCCGGCCTGCTCAATTGCTGGCGCGGCCCGGCCGATGGCTTCTACACCGTCGATATGGGCGAGCCGAAGTTCGGCTGGCAGGATATTCCGCTCGCCGAGGAATTCCGCGACACCCGGATGATCGAATTGCAGATCGGTCCGATCGACGCGCCGGTGCTGCACACGCCATCGGTCGTCAGCATGGGCAACCCGCACGCGATCTTCTGGGTCGACGATGTGAACGCCTACGATCTCGGCCGGTTCGGACCATTGCTCGAGAACCATCCGATCTTCCCGGAGCGCGCCAACATCACGCTCGCCCATATCGTCGATCGTCAGCACATCACGATGCGGACCTGGGAGCGCGGAGCAGGGCTGACCAAGGCGTGCGGCTCGGCCGCCTGCGCGACCGCGGTCGCGGCGGCGCGGCTGAAGCGCACCGAACGGACGGTCGACATGACGCTGCCGGGCGGCCGGCTCACCATCGAGTGGCGCGAGATCGACAACCACGTGCTGATGACCGGCGGCGCCGAATTCGAGTTCGAAGGCCGGTTCGATCCGGCGCTGTTCACCGGCGCGCTCGACCCGACTGGCGCCTGATGGCCGTCGAGGTCGTCACCTTCGGCTGCCGCCTCAACGCGTTCGAGTCCGAGCTGATCCGGCGCGAGGCGGAAGGCGCCGGCCTCGCTGACACCATCGTGGTCAACAGTTGCGCGGTAACCAACGAGGCGGTGGCCCAGGCGCGGCAGCAGATCCGCAAGCTGAAACGCGCGCGCCCCGAGGCCCTGATCATCGTCACCGGCTGCGCGGCCCAGACCGAGCCGGCGACGTTCGCGGCGATGCAAGAGGTCGACCGCGTCATCGGTAACGACGACAAGACCCGCAGCCACGCCTGGCACGCCGCCAAGGGCGCGCTCGACGCAGGCCCGAGCTTCGGGCTCGACAGCGAACAGAAGATCGCGGTCGCCGACATCATGGCGGTGCGCGAAATGGCGCCGCATCTGCTGGACGGCTACCAGAGCGGCCTGCCGCGGGTGTTCGTGCAGGTGCAAAACGGCTGCGACCATCGCTGCACGTTCTGCATCATCCCGTACGGCCGCGGGAATTCCCGCTCGGTACCGGTCGGCGCAGTGGTCGAGCAGGTGCGGCGATTGGCCGAGCGCGGCCACGCCGAGATCGTGCTGACCGGGGTCGACCTCACCAGCTACGGCGCCGACCTGCCGGGCACGCCGAAGCTCGGCACCCTGGTTAAGAAAGTGTTACGGCATGTGCCGGAGCTGCAGCGGCTGCGGATCTCGTCGATCGATCAGGTCGAGGCCGATCGCGAGCTGATCGATGCGATCGCTACCGAGCCGCGGCTGATGCCGCATCTGCACCTGTCGCTACAGGCCGGCGACGATCTGATCCTCAAACGGATGAAGCGCCGGCACGCCCGCGCCGATGCGATTGCGTTCTGCGCCGAGGCACGGCGACTGCGGCCGGACATCGCGCTCGGCGCCGATCTGATCGCCGGGTTTCCGACCGAGACCGACGAGATGTTTCAGCGCTCGCTCGACCTGATCGAAGAATGCGGCCTGACGTTTCTACATGTGTTTCCGTATTCGCCGCGGCCCGGCACGCCGGCGGCGCGGATGCCGCAGCTCGATGGCCGCGTGATCCGCGACCGTGCCGCCCGGCTGCGGGCAGCCGGCGAAGTAGCGCTGCAGCGGCGGCTGGATGCGGAGACCGGCGCCTCCCGCACGGTGCTGATCGAGAGCCCGACGCAGGGCCGCACCGAGCACTTCCTCCCGGTCGCGATCGCAGGCGCGACGCCCGGAGATGTTCAGCCCCTGCGGATCACCGGGCACGACGGAGCGCGGCTGACCGTATAGCGGTGCCAATTACTTCAGCGTCCAGACGCCGGTGTGTTTGATTTCGGAATCTTCCAATTCGCGCGTCACCGGGACGCCGTAGCTCGCAAGCTGCACGAGTTGATCTTTCGGCAAGTAGTAGCGTCCAGGATCGCCGATCAGCACCTGCGCGCCCTGTGCTGCACGGCCTTGCAGGAAGGTGAAGGCAAGCCCGGCGATGTCCTGCTGATAGAAGATATCGCCGGCCAGCACGGCCTGCGCCGGCAGCGGATGCGGCCCAGCGAGCAGATCGTCGCCGCAGACCTCGATCGCGACGCCATTGGCCGCGGCATTGACCAGGATCGCCTCGCGGGCAAAACCATCGATATCGAACGCGGTGACCTTGCGCGCCCCGGCCTTCATCGCCGCGATCGCCACCAGCCCCGAGCCGGAGGCGAGATCAATCACGTCCTTGCCGGCGACGTCCTGCGGATGATCCAGCACGTAGCGCGCCAGCGCCTGCCCGCCGGCCCAGGCGAACGCCCAGAACGGCGGCGGCAACCCGGCTTCGCCAAGCTCTTCTTCAGTCTTGCTCCACAGCGGCAGCGCCTCGTCGGCGACATGCAGCATCACCTCCGGCACCAGCGGCACGGCGCGGAGCCGCGTGTTGGCATGGATGAAGGCGACGGGATCGGTAATGGCGGAGGTGCTCATCGCGCGGTGATGGGCGAGCGGTGGACAGATGTAAAGCGATCACCATCCTCATCCTTCGAGACACAGCCAAATGGCCGTTCCTCAGGATGAGGTGCCTAGGCTCCAGGCAAGGCCCTCATGGTGAGGACCCTGGCGGAGCCGGGCGTCTCGAACCATGATCTGTCCTGCTGTCCGTCCCCTAAAGCCCGCCCATCTTGCAGACCAGTTTCCATTCCTCGGCCGTCACCGGCTGCACCGAAAGCCGCGAGTACTTCAGCAGCGCCATTTCGGCGAGGCGGGGCTCGGCCTTGACGGCGGCGAGGGTCACCGGCGTCTTCAAGGGCTTCTCGGCCTTGATATCGACGCAGACGAATTTGCCGCTGGCATCGGTCGGGTCCGGATAGGCCTCGCGGATGATCTCGGCGATGCCGACGATCTCCTTGCCCTCGTTGGAGTGATAGTAGAACGCGCGGTCGCCGCGCCGCATCGCCACCATGTGCAGCTTGGCGGAGTGATTGCGCACGCCGGTCCAGGCTTCACCCGCGGCGCCCTTGGCGACCTGCTGGTCCCACGACCACACCGAGGGTTCGGATTTCACCAGCCAGTACGCCACGTCTATTCCTCCGCCTTGAGCGGCCGCGTCAGCAGCCCTTCGATCGCGGCATCGACGCTGAGCTTGCCGCTGAGCACCGCCGCCACCGCGGTCGAGATCGGCATGTCGATGTCCTTGGCCTGCGCCATCTCCAGCAGCACCGGCGCGGTGTAATAACCTTCCGCCAGCTTGCCGTGCGCAGCGGTGTCGATGCTCTCGCCGCGGCCAAGCGCCATGCCGAACGAGAAATTGCGCGACTGCGGCGTCGAGCAGCACATCGTCAGATCACCGAGACCCGACAGGCCGTGCATGGTCTCGATCCGTGCCCCATAGGCCTTGCCGAACCGCACCAGCTCGACGAAGCCGCGTGTGGTCATCGCCGCCAGCGCCGATGCGCCGAGCTGACGGCCCTCGACGATGCCGGCGGCGATCGCCAGCACATTCTTGGTAGCGCCGCCGAGTTCGACGCCGCGCACGTCGGTCGAATGATAAGGACGGAAGCTGCCGGAATTCATCGCCTGCGCCAGCGCCTGCGCGCAGGCCGCGTCAGTCGCGGCGATCGTCACCGCGGTCGGCAGGCCGCGGGCGACATCGGCGGCGAAGCTCGGACCCGACAGGATCGCCGGGATCGCAGCCGGAGCGGCTTCGGCGATGATCTCGGTCATGAACCGGTGGGTGCCGTGCTCGATGCCCTTGGCGCAGGCGACCAGCGGCGTCTTCGGCGCGATCAGCGGCTGCAGCGACGTCGCGACCTGACGCAGCACCTGCGCCGGGACGACGAGCAGCAATGCCTCGGCGCGCGCCGCTTCGGCGAGATCGCGCGTCACCTGGATCGACGGCTCCAGCCGCACGCCGGGCAGAAACCGGCTCTCGCGCGCCGCGATCAGATGCTCGGCATTGCCGGCATCATGCTCCCACAGCGTCACGTTTCGGCCCGCCCGCGCGGCGGTCTGCGCCAGCGCGGTGCCCCAGGCTCCGCCTCCGAGCACCGCAATCGAATTCAACGAAGTCATCGCAATATCATCCAAGCCACCGACTTGAGCCCGGCCTTAGAAGCCGGCGCGCGTGTTGGCAAATTTGGCCGGCGCGGTGGCGCCAGCGTCGAGCAGCCAGCGCGCGCGCGGCGCGGTATCCATCGGGTCGGTGAGGCCGAGCGCGAGCCGTTCGGCGCCGGCCCAGGCGATCATCGCGCCGTTGTCGGTGCACAGCGCCGGCGGCGGCACGATCAGCGTGGTCTGCGCTTTCGCGGCGACCTCGCGCAGCATCCGCCGGATCGCCTGATTGGCGGCGACGCCGCCGGCCGCGACCAGCGCCTTCGGCGGGCCGAACCGCTCCTTGAACAGCCGCAAGCCGGCGCCTAGCCGGTCGGCCACCGAGTCCAGCACCGCGGCCTGAAAGCCGGCGCACAGATCGGCGATGTCCTGCGGATCGAGCGGCGTCAGCTTGCCGGCCTCGTTGCGCACCGCGGTCTTCAGACCGGACAGCGAGAAGTTGGCGTCCTGCCGCCCCAGCATCGGGCGGGGGAACGCGAACCGGTTGGGATCGCCGGCTTCGGCCGCACGTTCGACCTGCGGGCCGCCGGGGTATGGCAGGCCGAGCATCTTGGCGATCTTGTCGAACGCCTCGCCGACCGCGTCGTCGACCGTGGTCCCAAGCCGGACGTAGTTACCGACGCCGAGCACCGCGACGATCTGGGTGTGGCCGCCGGAGGCGAGGAACAGGCAATATGGAAACTCGACCGCATCGGTCAGCCGCGGCGTCAGCGCATGGGCTTCGAGGTGATTGACTGCGATCAGCGGGGTGCCGTGCACCAGCGCAATCGCCTTGGCGGTGGTCAGCCCGACGATCACGCCGCCGATCAGTCCCGGCCCCGCGGCCGCGGCGACGCCGGACAGCCCGGCGAATGCCACGCCGGCTTCGTTCATCGCCGCCGCAATGATGCCGTCCAGCACATCGACATGGGCGCGCGCGGCGATCTCCGGTACGACGCCACCAAACGGCGCATGTTCGTCGGTCTGGGAGCGCACAATATTGGAGAGAAGCCTGCCGCTTCCGTCGGCACGGCGCTCGACCACGGCGGCTGCGGTTTCATCGCAGGTGGTCTCGATCCCCAGCACCAGCAAGGCTTGTTCACTAGTCAAATTGAGCCCTTGCGTTTGCGCCCGAACCGGCGTTCTCCTTGCCTCGCGTAGCATTGCGGGGTCTTGGAATGCAATCATCCCCTTGGCGCCCTGCGGCCCCGGCAGATTGCGTGGGAGCACCGATGCGGGGAGCTGGGACGCGGCCGGTTATCACGCAGCCCAGGATCAGCCGGCTCAGGGTCATGCCGCCGGGCTACTTCGGATTCATTTTGATCAATCGACAGGCGAGGACGTAACGCGTGGCTTTGCTCGTCACCCGCCCGCAACCCGACGGCGACGCGACCGCAAAGGCGCTGCGCGCCAAGGGCTACGACGTGTTGCTGGCGCCGATGCTGCGGTTCGAGCCGGTGCCGTTCCCCGACGATCCCGACGCCCGCTACACCGGGGTGATCGTCACCAGCGCCAACGCGCTGCGTGCACTGGAGGACCAGCCGGTGCTGGCGCGGCTTCTGGGGCTGCCGTTGTTCGCGGTCGGCAAGCAAACCGCCCGCAAGGCGCAGGAAGCCGGTTTCAACGACATCATCGTGGCCGATGGCGACGCCGCCAGGCTCAGGATCAAGATCGGCGACAGCCTTCGCGGGACAGACAAGCGGGCCGGCGCGTTGCTGTATCTGGCGGGCGCCGATCTGTCGCGGGACCTCGCCGGCGAATTGCGCGAAGATGGCTTCGAGGTGGTGATGCAGACCGCCTACAGGATGGCGCCGGTACCGACCCTGCCGGCGGAGGTGTGCGAGGCCTTCGCGGCCAACCGGATCGAAGCGGTGCTGCACTATTCGCGGCGCAGCGCCCGGGCGTTCATCGACGCGACGCGGACCTCCGGCATCGAGATCTCGGCGCTGGCGATTGCGCAATGCTGCCTGTCGGAGGCGGTCTCCGAGGTGGTGCGCGAGGCCGGCGCCAACCAGGTGATGGTGGCGCGCAAGCCGGACGAAAAGGCGCTGCTCGAAGCGCTGGATCGGACACTCGGCCCGGCCAAAGTGAATTGATGCGGCGCCGGACCGCCGGCGCCGACAGGTAACGACGAGGAAAATCCAAGGATGGTCGAGAACAGGCCCGAACACGAACAGGCTGCGGAACCGGCCGGGCATTCCAAACCCACGGGCGAGGAGACGAGCGCTGCGGCTCCCGGGACCGAGGCGGATGCGCCGGCGGAAACGACACCCGACGCCGAGCCGGCACGCGGACCGGAGCAGGCGTTCGATATCGCCGCCGACCAGCGCGAGCAGGCCGAACAGGCCGCCGGGCTGCCGGAGCCGGAATTCGCCACCACCACCGCCACGGCCGATGCGTCGGCAACTTCTCAAGGCTCAACGCCGCCGCGGAGCAGCATCGCGTCGCTGATGCTGCCGCCGGTTCTGACGATCGCGATCGCCACCGGCCTCGTCGTCGGCGCCGCCCAGTTGGGCCTGCTGCCGCAGTTCCTGTCGTCGACCAGCGTCAGCGCTCCGCAGACCGATCCTGCGGCACTCGATGCGCTGAACGCCCGGATCGCCAAGCTCGAAGCCGCTCCCGCGGCTGGCGGCGCAACGGCCACGACGCCGGGCGACAGCGCAGCGCTGGAAGCGCTAGCGATCCGGATCACCAATCTCGAAGCCCAACCGAAGCCAGCGGCCGGTACATCAACCGCGGCGGATCCCGCCGACGCCGGCCGGATCGACGCGCTGGAAAAGACCGTGGCTTCGCTGCGGGACGATCTGACGGCGCTGCGCGGCCAAGCCGATCAGCTCGCCGCGACGGTGAAAGACCTGAAGACGCTGCCGGCCAACGGCGCGGGCAGCGACGACACCAAGCCCGGCACGGCCGCCGGTCCCGACAACGCGGCCGCGCTGGAGCAGACCACCGCGGCACTCGCCGCGATCGATCGGCGGCTCGGCGCCCTGGAGACCGCCGCCAAAGCCGAGGCTGAGAAACCGGCGCCGAAGCCGGCACCCGCCGAGGACAGCGCGTTGCGCCGCGCGGTCGCCGCCACCTTGCTCGACCTCGCCGTCACCCAGGGCCAACCGTTCCAGCCGTTGCTGAAGGCCGCCACCCCGCTCGCGCCCGATGCCGCAGCGCTGAAGCCGCTCGATCGGTTCGCCGCCACCGGCGTCCCGAGCGCCCACGCGCTCGGCCACGAGCTCGTCGATCTGCTGCCGAAGCTGCTGCCCGACAAGACCAGCGCGAATGCCAATTTCCTCGACCGGTTCCAGGCCAATGCCGAGCGGCTGGTCAAGATCCAGCGCTCCGACGCGGTCGAAGGCATCGATCGCACCGCGATCGTCGGCCGGCTGACCGCAGCCGGCAAGCAGGGCGATATCGCCGCGGCGCTGAAGGAGCTGAAAGCGCTTGCGCCGGGTGACCGGGCTCCTGTTCAATCCTGGATCGACAAGGCCGAGGCGCGCGACCAAGCCCTCGCCGCGTCGCATCAATTCGCCACCGCAGCGCTCGGGGCGCTGCAAAAACCGTCGCCATAGGTCTGCCCATGCTGCGCATCGTCCTGTTTCTCGTGATCATCGCGCTCGCGGCGGCGGGCGCTGCCTGGGTGGCCGAACAGCCCGGCGAGGTGGTGCTGTCCTGGAACGACTGGCGGGCGTCGATGACGCTGCCGGTGTTCGCGGCGGCGCTCGGCGCCGGCGTGGTTGCCGTAATGCTGGCCTGGGCGATCGTCCTCGGGGTGGTGCGGGCACCCGGCTGGATGAAGCGCGGCCGCAGCTCGCGGCGCAGCGAGCGCGCCCGCAACGCCATTACTCAGGGCCTGCTCGCGGTCGGCCATGGCGACAGCGGCGCCGCCCGCGCTCACGCCAATGCGGCGCGGCGGCACGCGCCGCACGATCCGCTGGCGCTGCTGTTGCAGGCGCAGTCGGCGCAGCTCGAAGGCGATCGCGAAGGCGCACGCCGCGCCTTCCTGGCGATGGCCTCCCGCAAGGACACCAAGTCGCTCGGCATGCGCGGGCTGTATATCGAAGCGCAGCGCGCCGACGATCCCTATGCGGCGCTGGCGATCGCCGAAGAGGCGCTGCGGCTGCAGCCGAACTGTGCCTGGGCCTCGCAGGCCGTGCTCGGCTTCCGCTGCGCCAGATCGGACTGGACCGGCGCGCTGGAGATTCTCGAACGCAATCTGTCGGCCGGCCTGATCGACAAGAAGGCGTTCCGCCGGCAGCGCGCGGTGTTGCTGACTGCGCGGGCGATCGATCTGGAGGAGAGCGACGAGAGCGTCGCCCGCGACAGCGCGCTGGAAGCCAACAAGCTGGCGCCGACCCTGGTGCCGGCCGCAGTGCTGGCGGCGAAGCATCTGGCCGGAGCACATCAGGTCCGCCGCGCCATGAAGGTGATCGAGGCCGCCTGGCAGGCGCAGCCGCATCCCGAGCTGGCGTCGACCTACGCCAACCTCAAGCCGGGCGACACCGCGACCGCGCGGCTCGGCCGGGTCGAGAACCTGGTCGGCAAGGGACCGCAGCAGCTCGAAAGTGCGGTGGCGATCGCCCGCGCCGCGATCGACGCCGGCTCGTTCGGCCGTGCCCGCACTGCGCTTGAGCCGTATCTGGAGATGCCGACCCAGCGGGTGGCGATGCTGATGGCCGAGATCGAACATGGCGATCGCGGCGACACCGCCAAGGCACGGGCCTGGACGCTGCGCGCGGTGCGCGCGCTGCACGATCCGGTGTGGACCGCCGACGGCTACGTATCCGATCACTGGCGGCCGGTGTCGCCGGTCACCGGCCGGCTCGACGCCTTCCAGTGGCAGGTGCCGGTGTCGGCGCTGCCGTCGAGCAAGGCGGTGGTGATCGACGACAAGTTCCACGACGCGCTGATCGCTTCCGCCACGACCGAGGCGTTGCCCGCCAGCGAGACGTCGGAGGCAGTGACGGTGACGGTCGAGGCGGCTCCCGAAGCGCCGATCGTGACACCGAAGGAACCGACCGTAGCGGCGGAAGAGCCGGCCAAGGCCGACAAGCCCGCCAAGGCGGCCGAAGCTCCGGCCGAAACGATGGCTGCGCCTGCTTCGTCGCCGTCGCCGCTGTTCCACCGCCGCAAGGAAGCCGCCCCGGTGATCCCGATCGTGCGGGCTCCGGACGATCCCGGCGTCGACGACGACGCCGCGCCCGAAGAGTTCACCGAACGCACGCCGGCGCCGGCCGGGCAGGGCAGCGGCTGGCGGGGCTACCGGCCGCCTCGCTGAACCGGAACGCAAGGTTACGGAAATTACCAAACATGGGATCGGCGGACGTTCCGGCCGCCGGTTCGGCTCTCTGGTTCTTGCCAATCGGGCCGCCGCCCGATATCAGGAGCCAACGTTTTCGGGTCGCTTCGTGAGCGCGCCCGCGGTCGCCGCAATAGCTCAGCTGGTAGAGCACGTCATTCGTAATGACGGGGTCGGGGGTTCGAATCCCTCTTGCGGCACCACCCTTTCTTCTTGATTCGCCACCCGTCAGTCCGGCCTCGCGCGGCTTGCCGATGCGTCATCGCGCTGTCGATTGATGATGCGCTGAACCGAGCTTACCCGCGAACGCCGCGGGCTTCCGGTGGCACTCCACACTGGCTGATGGGGCGGCGTCGATCGCAGCGGCCGCGGCCTTCTCCTGGTCGGGCCACGACCGTCGCCGGCATCCACATTCAAGGCCATTCAGGCTCAGAGACGGAGGTCTCCGGGCCGAGCCGGGATGAGGAGGGATCAGTTGCCGCTGATTGGGGATCGGCCGCGCCAGGTCGGCCGGCCTGCGCCGCAACGCTCGGCGAACGAGCAGGGCAGCGAAACACCAAGACGACGGTACAGCGGCTCACCCGCCCGGAATAGAAAAGCCCGCGACGATGCGCGGGCTTTTGGTGTGACCGGCTCACCCGCCTGGGTGAGCCTCGATGTCGTGATCTCAACGCGTGGTCTCGATCGTCGCGCCTTCAATGACTCCGGGAGGCGCGTTCAGGGTCGCGGAACGAGGCGCCGATCAGGCGCGCTTCGGAACGCCCAGGCCGTTGTGGAGCCAGTTGCTCCAAGACCTCGACAGCGTCTCGCTGACCGTCCGTCCATCCGTGAACAGCATCTCGCGGGCATTACTGACCGCCCCCTTCAGATCCATCCACATTTCCTTGAGATTGGCCAGAATGCCGTTGGTGCCGTCGAGTACGCGATGGCTCTTCAGCTTCGCCAGTTCGATCAGCGACTGCTGGATCTTGGCGATCGACCGTGCGATCCGGCCGATTTCATCCGAGCGGCTCAGCGCGTGGATACGAACGCTGGTGTCGCCGGAGGCGAGACGTTCCACGTCCTTTTCCAGTTCGCCGAGCGGCGCCAGCAGGCCGCGAGAAATCCGGGTGCCGACCAGACCGACCACCGCGAACACGGCGATGCCGGCGAGCAGCAGCATGGTGCGAGCGGCGCCGACGCCGTAATCGGGAGTGGACGTCACCACGGTCTCGGAAGCCTGCACGACCAGACCCTGACCTTCGAACGAGGCGGGCATCACCACGGGTCCGGAATCCTGCTGCATCACCAGCATGCCGACGATGCTGCCGTCGGCGGCACGGACCGGCGACAGCGTCGCCCCTCCTTGGCCGACCAGACGGTCCAGCGACGCGACGCGCGCCGACTGCTTGGCGTGGCTATCGGTCACCTTGTGCAAGACCATTTCGCCGACGCCACCGATGGCGACCGAAGCGAACAGCGTAATTCCCAAGACGAGGATCGAGATCTTCTGGGCTAGGTTCCGGTTGGACAGATCGAATTGCATGGTAGTTCTCCAGCTTTCTTCAATTAGGGGCGGCTTGCCCCCTAAGGTGAACAGCGTGAACAACGCTTTACTTATTAACGTTAACGATTTGCTAACTCCGGCGTGGACCTGCCTCGGCCACGCTTAAGAAAACGCCTCACGCTGGAACAGTGAACGAGCGACTGGTAACCAGACACTCGTTCTAGAGAATCGCGAATCACGTCGAGCCAATTAGCCGTCTAACTCTTTGATTAAACAGGTAGTTGCTCAGCAAATCACGATCCTTGGAATCAGTTTTGCTCCGATTCGCGCGGCTGTAAACATATAGAGAAGTCAGGCCCGGCGCTTGCTCTACGACAATGGAGTAAGCCCGCTTCAGTCCTTTGATGACGAGCCGCAACCGGCGGTGTTCGTTTACTAATTCAGGGACCAGCATGGCGTCCGCCGATACCGCCTGTTCGGTCGGGGGCGGCCTCGGACTAACAGCCCCGAACCGCGCAGCTTCGCTGTTTGTCGATCGCGAGAGCTCGGATGTCGTCGTCGGTCCCGCGGGCGAACGGCGGTGATGCCGGGACGGCCCACGCAGGCCGGCGCGCCGGCTGCCGCGACCGTATGCCGCTGGCGCGATTGGTCCGCGATCGGCCGCCAGTGCCGCGCTGCGGCGACGATGCGGACGCACCGTTTTGATCCAGAGCAAAGACGAGTCCCCGTTTCCGGGCTCCCTTCGCACCGCGGCAACGGCGCTGCCGGTTTCCGGTGAGCCAATGGTCGCGCGAGGCGATCCACTCCCTGCTTTCCCCTCGGCAGCGGCCATGGTCCCGTCGCACTCGTTCAACACGCTGTCATTATGTTCGAGGGCAACCAGATCGAGTGCGTGCCGTGCAAACCGAAAGCATTGTCTCGACTGTTATTCCGCATCTCGTCGTCAAGCACACCACCGCCCGGACGCGCATCGCGCAGGATCCGGCGGAGATCCGGGCTGCGGAACTCGCCCGGCTGCTGATCGCGCCGAACCTTGCCGACGCGTTCGACCTGATCGACAAATCGCTGGCGCGGGCGGCGTCGCCCACCGCTTTGTTCACCGGCCTGTTCGAACCGACCGCCCGCAGCCTCGGCAATCTGTGGAGCGAAGACGCCTGCAGCGAATTCGAAGTCACCATCGGGCTCTGCCACCTGCAAACTGCGATGCGCCGGATCAGCTTCGATCTGCTGTCGGCCCCGCTCGCGCGCTCGCAGCCGCGCAGCGTGCTGCTGGTGTCGCAGCCCGGCGAGCCGCACTCGTTCTGCGCGGCGCTGCATGCCGAGCTGCTGCGTCAGGCCGGCTGGAATACCGTGAGCGAGTTCCCCGACAGCGATCGCGCGCTGGCGGATCTGGTCGCCAGCGGCTGGTTCGACGCCGTCAATATCTCGCTGTCGCCGTCGCTGCGCCGCGAGCATTGGCTGCCGCGGGTCGCTGAGACGATCCGCAAACTGCGCGCCGCGTCGCGCAATCCGGCGCTGGCGGTGGTCGCCAGCGGCCGCGTGTTCGCCGAACGCAGCGATGCGGTCGCTCTCGTCGGGGCGGACGCCGCGACGATCTCATCGGTGCAGATCGAGCGCTGCCTGATGCGCGCGCTGCTCAATCGCACCGCGCGTCCGGCCGCGAACTTCGCCTGGATCTGATCTTCGCCGTACCGTTCGCGATCTCACGGCCGCTTCGGATCCCGAGGCGGCCGTTTCGTTGAGCGCGCCTGCGGTGCGTGTTGGCCGGATTGCCAACTCGCCCGACTCGCGCACCGCCGCCATATTCAAATCTTGCTTCCGTGATATCGGTGATGCCTTCAGAGGGGCTGGTCATGCAATCCGAAACGAAATCCTATCCGTTCGATCACCTGCCGATGATCGACTACGACGCCCACCCGGCCTATGGGCGCGTGATGTCGATGCCGATGCTCGGCGCGCGACTGAAAGCGATCACGATTTTCGGTTACGGATTCTTCCTGACCACCGCGCAGCGAATGATCGACGCCGAACATCTGCCGCCGCCCGCCGAGACCGGCAATCGCTTCGCCGCGGTGTTGCGCAGCCTGCCGACCTATCTGCGGCTGATCATGTTGCAGCGGCTCGGCCGCTTCAGCGCCGGCTCGGCCTACGCCCCGAAGACCGAGCGCGGCTCGGCGGTGTTCGCACCGCTCTCCCGCGACGGCTTCGCCGCCGTCCAGCTCGGGTCCGACAAGATCGTCGAGCTGCGCAATCAGCTCGATGCCGCCTTCAAGACGCTGGAACATCGTGTCGCGATTCCCGGCGATCCGGACTCGACCCGGGTGGTGATCGACCCGGCTGCCGCCCCCGACCTGTACAGATGGTTCAATCAGGTGGCCGCCGACGCCGGCGTCACCGAGGCAGCCAGCGGCTATCTGAAACGCCCTGTCGGCATCGGCCGGATCGCCGCCGAAGTGACCGAGGCATCCGGAGGCGCGCTGTCGAGCCCGTTCGCCGATGTCAGCGTCGACGCTTCGCCGTGCGACGGCTTCAAGGTCGACAGCGGCTACAACGTGCTCAAGATGGTGGTGTATCTCGGCGAGACCGGTGCCGCGAACGGACCGCTGACCTATGTGGCGGGCAGCAACCGCGCCGGTCGCCGGTTCTGGGATGCGATGATCCGCCGCGCCAACGATCTGTGCGGGCTGTCGTCGACACTGCCGGCCGCGCGCGAGACCTTCTACGCCCTGCCGGCCGGACTGCAGCGCAAGGCGACGTTCGGAGCCGATCTGGTCGCCGACAGCAATTTCACCGCGGCGATCGCCGAGAGCCAGGTCGCGGTGACCAGCCGTGAAGGCAACGCTGCGATCTACGATCCCGCCGGGATCCACCGCGACGGTGCGCCGAGCCAGGGACGGCGCAGCGCCGTGATCGTCACCTTCACCGAACTGCCGCGCTGAGGCGCCGACACACCGCGGCAGGTGCCGGTCAGCGCCCGCCGAACGCCTGCAGCGCCGCCGCCAGCTCCGGATGGCCGGCCGCGTGATCGGCGACCGGGATGCCGGCGGCAATTGCGTCCCAGGCCTGCCGGATCGACGCGGCCCCCGCGGCCGGGCCCATCGGGTGGCCGAACACCCCGCGGCCGGGCACAAAGCCGAAATCGGCGCTGCCGACCTTGCGATAGACATTCTCCAGCGTCGCCGCCGAGTCGCTACCGCCCGGCACCGGCAGGCATGGCTTGATCGGCCCCATCGGCTCCAGGCAGGCGCGGATGCAGTCGAGCACCTCATGCTCCGGCGTCATCATCCGCGGCCCGAAGCCCGGCATGATCACCACGTCGAAACCGGCGAGCCGTTGCAGCCGCGTCATCACCCGCGAGTGGATGCCGTAGTTCGCCAGACGGCTGAAAGCGGCGATGAACGGGAAATGCGCCATCAGCGGCACGGTGGCGTGCTTGCGCAGCATCCGCACCGCGGACAGGCCCACCGGCATTGCATTGACCAGCAGCGCGCCGGCGCCGTTGGCGACCGCGACGTCGTGCAGCTCGGTCAGCCGATCGACCTCGTCGGTGATATTGGCCAGATAGATTTTCGGCACGCCGGTTTCCGCTGACGCGCGCCGGCAAGCGTCGCCGAGCAGCGCAGCGCGCTCGGCGAGCGGGCACCACTCGACATCCGCCAGCATCTCGTCGTCCTTGGCGATGTCGAGGCCGCCGCTCCAGCTCTGATAACCAAGCTCCGCGAACGGCTGCGGCGGCAGACCGATGTTCGGCTTGATCACGCCGAAGAAGATCGGGCGATCGAACGCCTGAAGCCGCTCGCGCAGGCCGGCAATGCCGAAGCGCGGACCGTCGAACGCAGCCAGATAGGCGTCGGGAAACCGAATGTCCTGCAGCCGGATCAACGGAATGCCGGGCGAGAAGAACACGCCCTCGCCGCACACCGCCGACAGCAGGTTCGGAATCTTGGCGCCGAAATTGCCGTGCGGATGTGCGATCGTGACGCGGCAGGCATGCACCTCGCCGCGCGCAGCGCATTCGACCGGCATGCTGAAGCCCGAGGGGCGCGGCTCGGCCGACAGCTCCAGCACCTTGGCGGCGAAGCGCGGGCGGAAGTCCTCGTCGAAACCAATCCGGCGCCACTGCGCGGTCGACTGCTCGCTGCACAAATGCGCCGCGGCCTCGCGTGGATCTCCGGCGCATTCGAAATCGAAATCCAGCTCGATGTAATCGTCGAGATTGAGCTCGCTGCGGTGGGCAAAGAAGCCCGCGACATCGTCCGGCGTCATCGCATCAACCCTGCCCGATGATCTGCAGTTCGACGCCGCGGCGCTGGCGCGGACCGTCGAGTTCGATGAAGAACACCGATTGCCACTCCCCGAGCACCATCGAGCCGTGCGCGATCGGGATCGTCTCCGACGAATTCATGAACAGCCCGATCAGATGCGAATGCGCGTTGTCGCGGCCGTCGACCGGATCGAGATTGTGCAGATAGTCGCCGTCACGCGGCGCGAAGCGCTTGAGAAACGTCAGCATGTCGCGCTCGAGCTTTTCCTCGCGCTCGTTGACGTTGATCCGCGCGGTGGTGTGCAGGCAGCTCACCGTGACCAGACCTTCCTTGACGCCGCTGCCGGCGACGAAGCGACGGACCTGATCGGTGATGTCGATGAGCTGGATCGGAGCGGTGGTGGCGAGTTCGATGCGGTGACGTTGAATCTGCATGGCGTTGTCCTGACTGGAACCAGAGAGTGTTAGCCCGGGGCCCAGCGGGGAGCAACGCACAGGCGAGGCCGAGGCGCGATCTGCGATCGGCTTGCAGAGGCGCACCTCCATAACTTGACAGCACCGGGCGGCTTCGCGATGACGCGCTGCTTGCGTCCTTTGCGCGTTGACGGAGCCCGCAGCGTCCAGATCGACCTTGTTCCTGCCAGGACGACGATTTCTCATGAGACCTGTCTATCGCAGCGATATCGATGGCCTGCGCGCGATCGCGGTGCTGCTGGTGGTCGGGTTCCACGCCTTGCCGGCGGCGATCACCGGCGGCTTCATCGGCGTCGACGTGTTCTTCGTGATCTCGGGCTTCCTGATCACCTCGATCATCTGCCAGGCACTGGACCGCGGCGACTTCAGCTTCGCAACTTTCTATGCCCGCCGCATCAACCGGATCTTTCCGGCGCTTGCATTGGTGCTGGCGGCCTGCGCGATCGGCGGCTGGTTTCTGCTGTTTCCGGTCGACTATCGCGATGCCGGCAAGGCGATCGGGTTCGGCGCCGCGTTCCTGGCCAACATCGCGCTGCTGCACGATTCCGGCTACTTCGACACCTCCTCCGAGCTGAACCCGCTGCTGCATCTGTGGTCGCTCGGCGTCGAGGAGCAGTTCTACCTGCTTTGGCCGCCGGTGATCATCCTGGCATGGCGCTGGAGGAACGGCGCGGTGGTGGTTGCGGTCGCGATCCTGCTGGCGTCGTTCGCGACCAATCTGCTGCTGACGCCGACGCACCCGTCGGCCGCGTTCTATCTGCCGGTGACACGATTCTGGGAGCTGATGACCGGCTGCCTGCTGGCGATCGTTGCGGCCGATCCTGCGCGGCGCGGAAATGCTCCGCTGCGCACGATGTTCGCGCGGCACGCCACCACGCTGCGCAACGTCGGCGCCGTCGCCGGCCTCGCGCTGATCGCAGCCGGTGCGGCGCTGATCGATCGCAGCCGTGCGTTCCCGGGCTGGTGGGCGGTGCTGCCGGTGCTCGGCGCCGCGCTGCTGATCGCCGCCGGACCCGGCACCTGGACGGCGCGTCGGCTGCTCGGCAACCGGGCGATGGTCTATGTCGGGCTGATCAGCTACCCGCTGTATCTGTGGCACTGGCCGGTGCTGGCCGCGATCCGGATCGCTCGGCTCGGCGAGGAACCGCCGCCGCTGATGAAGCTGATCGCGGTGCTGGTGGCATTCGGACTGGCCGATCTCACCTATCGGTTCGTCGAACCGAAGATCCGCTATCGGCCGACCCGCGCCAAGACCGCCGCTGCCTTTGCCGGCGTCGCCGTGGTCGGCCTGATCGGCGCCGGCATTTTCGTCGCCGGCGGCGTGCCGTCGCGGTTCAGCGCCGGCGTGCAGATCGTCACCCGCGATCACCAGGCCGAGGCGATGCCTGCGTTTCGGCTGGGGAGCTGCTTCCTTGGCTCCGGGTCGAGCTTCGCGCGCGAGTGCGACGACGCCCCATCGCCCGGTGTCCCGCGGGTCGCGCTGTGGGGCGATTCGCACGGGGCGCATCTGTATCCCGGCTTGCGCGCCGTGCAGCAAAGCGAGGGCGGCTTCACGCTGGCGCAATACACCACCGCCGGCTGCCCGCCGATCTTCGGTTACGTCAGCGTTCAGACGCCCGGCTGCACCGCCGCAAACGCCAATGCGCGCGAGCGCCTGAAGGCGCTGAGGCCCGACACGATCATCCTGGTCGCGCGGCAATGGCACGATTACGACGGCCCCGACCGTGATCCCGCGGCGATCGACACCATGATCAAGGCGACGCTCACGGAACTACGGCAGATCGGCATCCGGCGCATCGTCGTGGTCGGCAAGTTTCCGAGCTGGCGGACGCCGCCGCGGCGGATCCTCGCCCAGGCCTACCGCAGCGAGGCGGCTGGCCTGATCAGCGCGGCCGAGATCCCGATGCGCGATGGTCCGCCTCGGCTGGATCAGTCGGAGGCCGAGGCCAACCAGCGGCTGCGCGCCTTCTTCGCAGCACAGGGCGCGGAGTTCGTCTCGCCGACACCGGTCTATTGCAACGATCAGGGCTGTCTGCTCGCCGTGCCCGGCAGCGGCACGCCGGTGACGTTCGACGGCAGTCACCTCACCGTCGCGTCGTCGCAATTCTTCGTCAGGCAGGTGGCGCGGGATCTGCTCGGCCGCTGAGCGCTCAGGCGGGCAGGACCGCCGCGCAGGCGCGGCCGGCGACATCGGCCGCGGACGGATCGCGCGTCACCAGCGCCATCACGATCGCGCCGTCGATGACGAGGCCGAGGGTATGGGCGACCTCGGTCGGATGCTCGATGCCGGCTTCGGCGCACAGCGCGGTGAGGCGATCGAGTACGATGGTCTTGTGGGCAATCGCCAGATTGCGCATCCGGTCGTCGTTCTTGTCGGACTCGCCGACCGCATTGATGAACGGGCAGCCGTAGAAGTCGCCGCGGGTGAACCAATCCTTCAGCGCCGGACCGATCCGTCCGAGCCGCTCGCGCGCGGTGCCGCCCGGGCCGTCGATCGACTCCAGAAACCAGCTCCGCCAGCTCTGGCCTTCGCGCTCCAGCACGGCTTCGACCAGACCGTCCTTGGAGCCGAACAGCTTGTACAGCGTGGTCTTGGCGGTACCGGCCTGTTCGATGATGGCATCGACGCCGACCGAGTTGATGCCGTAGCGGCAGAACAGGTTGCGGGCACTGTCGATCAGCCGGTCGCGCGGCGACAGCTTCGCCTCGGCGGGATGTTCGATCACGAGGTTCGCAGCGTCTGCCATGCTTCGGCACATACCGCGGTGCTCGGGAATCCGCAATCGAGGAAACCGAATGGTCTGTTCACAGCCTCGGGTTTGCCGCCGAAGCAGGCAAATGCCGCGCGACATGATCGCATCTGCGCCACGCCTAAAGAACAAGCACCGCGCTCAAGGGCCGCCGGTGTTGAATCTGCACGGCTTTTTGCAATGCGGGATTCTGGCACGCTTCGTGCTGATACAGAACGGTCTGTAGCCAAAAGCGCTGCCGACCGAATGGCAGCCAGAGGAGATCCCATGACAAAAGCCGCCACCGCCGTGACCGCCTGCCTGACCCCCGATAGCCCGACCGCACTGACCGGCTGCCTCGCGCCGATCGACAAGGCCGGCCTCGACGATCTGATCGCCAAGGGCAAGGCCGACCCGACGGTGATCAAGACGCTGAAGTGCAAGACCATCGCCGAAGGCCGCTTCCGCCACCTCAACTTCATCCGCTCGCTGCCGCCCTACATCGTCGACGAGCCGCCGGGCCTGCTCGGCGACGACACCGCGCCCAACCCGTCCGAGGCTTCGCTCGCCGCGCTCGGCTCCTGCCTCGCGGTCGGTATCCATGCCAACGCGGTGGCGCGCGGCATCACCGTCTACAAGCTCGAGATCGAGCTCGAAGGCGACCTCAACATCACCGGCGTCTGGGGCACCGGCGACCTGTCGGAGAAGCCGGTCGGCTTCACCGACGTGCGCGCCAAGGTGAGCTTCGAAGCCGACCGTCCGCGTGAAGAGCTGGAAGCACTGGTGGCGCATGCGCGGCTGTGGTCGCCGGTGGCCAACACCTTCTCCCGCCCGGTCAATCTCGACGTCGCGATGGCCTGACCGACCACCCCTTCAGAACGGACGAGAACAACGATGTTGGATGTCCAGTCAGTGAGCAAAGGCGACGGCACGGTGCTTCCCGGCGCCGAAGTCGTCGAGGCGGTGCGTGCGCTCGCAGCACGCGAACTGCCCTCGCTGGTCAATACGATCGATGTCGACGGCCACTATCCGGAAGCTCAGATGCGGGCCTTCGGGCGCCTCGGCGCCTATGCGCATCATCTGCCGGGCATGAGCCCGAACATCGATCTGATGACCGCGATCAACGCGATGGCGGCGGCCGGCGAGCACTGCCTGTCGACGTCGTTCTGCATGTGGTGCCAGGACGCGCTGGGTTGGTACATCTATGCGTCCGACAATCAGCATCTGCGGACCGGGATCGGCCCGCAGATCGCCAGCGGCGCGGCGCTCGGCGGCACCGCGCTGTCGAACCCGATGAAGTCGCTGTTCGGAATCGAGCCGATGCGGCTGAAGGGCCGCCGCGGCGACGGCGGCTATGTCGTCAAGGGCCTGCTGCCCTACGTCTCCAATCTCGGCGCCGATCATTACTTCGGCGCGATCTTCGAGGTCGAGGACGGCGGCAGCACCCGCAACGTGATGGCGGTGATTCCTTGCAACGCGGAGGGCGTGAGCCTCGCCGACAATGCCAAGTTCACCGCGCTCGACGGCACTCGCACCTTCGCGGTGCAGATGCGCGACGTGGTGGTGCCCGACGCCTGGGTGCTGGCCGATCCGGTCGATCCGTTCATCAAGCGGATTCGCGCCGGCTTCATCCTGCTGCAGGCCGGCATGGCGTTCGGCCTGATCCGCGACTGCCTGCGACTGATGGAGCAGACCAGAGGGCCGCTCGGCCACGTCAACAAATATCTCGACGTGCAGCCCGAGCCGATCGCCGAACAGCTCGAAGCGATGGAGGTCGAGGTCGCCCGCCTCGCCGCCACGCCGTTTGAGGACGACCTCGGCTATTGGCGCGCGGTGATCGAGGCACGGCTCGCCGCCGGCGATGCTTCGGTCGCGGCGGCTCATGCGGCGATGCTGCATTGTGGCGCCCGCGGCTATGTGGCCGGCGCCACCGCACAGCGGCGGCTGCGCGAGGCTTACTTCGTCGCCATCGTCACCCCGGCCACCAAGCAGCTCCGCAAGATGCTCGCGGACATGGCGCATTAGCCGCAACGACGAACAACGCGGCCGCGATCCGTCGCGGTCGCCCTTCATAAGCTCGGCCCCAGGGAACCGCCCTGGGCGATACGCCGGACCAACCGTCTTGCAACAACAACGAGCACTGGAGCGACCCATGACCGACAAAGTTCTCGTCACGCCTGCCGAACTCTCTGAGATGATCACCGCCGGCGGCACCGTGGTGATCGACACCCGCGATCCGGCCACCTACGCGGCCGGGCACATTCCCGGCGCCGTCAACATCCACGACATCTTCACTTATCTGGCGACCTCGACGCCCGAAGGCGTCGCCGAGATGCGCGACAAGTTCGCGGCGATCTTCGGCGCCGCAGGCCTGTCCGGCGAAGAGACCGCGGTGATCGCGGAGCAGTCGATGAACACCGGCTTCGGCCAGTCCTGCCGCGGCTACGTGCTGTTGAGCTATCTCGGCTATCCGAAGGTGAAGATCCTGCACGGCGGCACCAGCGCCTGGGTCGCCGCCGGGCTGCCGACCACCACAGAGGTGCCGGCGCCGATGCCGAAGACCTTCAAGGTCGATCCGGCGGCCGCATCGATCCTGGTCGACCTCGAAGGCATGAAGGCGGCGGTCGGCGATTCCAGCAAGGTCAAGCTCGACACCCGCGACGTCGACGAATGGGTCGGCGAAAGCTCCTCGCCCTACGGCAAGGATTTCTGCCCGCGCAAAGGCCGCATCCCCGGCGCGGTGTGGATCGAGTGGTACCGCATGATGAAGCCGTCGCCGGCCGGTCCGATGTTCAAGTCGCCGAGCGAGATCCTCGCCGAATGCGCCACCGTCGGCATCACGCCGGATACACCCGTGGTTCTGTACTGCTTCAAAGGCGCCCGCGCCTCCAACACGCTGGTGGCGCTGAAGGAAGCCGGCATCAAGGACGTCAGCCTGTACTTCGGCTCCTGGAACGAATGGTCGCGCGATCCGTCGCTGCCGATCGAACAGGGCCTGCCCTACGCGGCTCAGCCGCTGATGGCGGCGGAGTAATCGAGCCCCGGCACCGGCCGCCATGGCTGGCCGGTGCCGTCCCTTCCCGATCAGCACGATATGAGGAGAAGCGGCCCGCATGCCGGCATATCAGTCGAAGAAGTCGTGGCCCGGGGCGCACATCGCGATTCAGGGAATAAGCCACCGCTACCGCCGCTCCACCAGCAATGTGCTCAGCAGCATCGATCTGGAGATCAGGCCGTGCGAGCAGATCGCGCTGGTCGGCCGCTCCGGCTGCGGCAAGTCGACCCTGCTGCACATCATCTCAGGCCTGACCAAACCGACCTCCGGCGAGATCCGGATCGACGGCGCGCTGGTCGAAGGCCCGTCGCCGAACTGGATCGTGATGTTCCAGCAGCCGAATCTGTATCCATGGATGAGCGTGGCGCAGAACGTCGGACTCGGCATGAAATTCGCGGGCAGGCCGAAGAAGGAGATCGCCGCCCGGGTCGACGAATTGCTGCATCTGGTCGAACTCGACGGCTATGCGGGCCGTAACGCGCAGGAGCTGTCGGGCGGTCAGCAACAGCGCGTCGCGCTGGCGCGATCGCTCGCCGTCAACCCCGACGTACTGCTGCTCGACGAACCGTTCTCCGCGCTCGACGCCGTCACGCGCCGCGCGTTGCAGCGCGACGTCCGCCGCATCGCCGAAGAAATGAAGATCACGCTGGTGATCGTCACCCACGACATCCCCGAAGCGGTGACGATGGCCGATCGCGCCGTGGTGATGGCGTCCGATCCCGGCCGGATCGCCGAAACCGTCGCGATCGAATTCGACCGCCACGACAGCGATCCGGAGCGCCGCGCCACCGGCGTGCAAACCGCGCAAGCCAGACTGCAGGCCGCGTTCGAACGCGCCACCGGTCGTGCGCTGCACGGCGGCGTCAGCACGACCGCTTGCGAACCGTCTCGCCCCGAACCGCTCAAGATCGTCGCCGCCGGCGCCCGCTAACAGGAGATCTCTTATGTGCATCAATTGCGGAGATGACGTCGTCCACCCGGAAGACGATCGCTTCAGGATCACCCGGCGGCAGACGCTGGACATGCTCGCGGCCGGCGGCCTCGCCGCGCTCGGCACCATGCTGGGCGGCTTCGGCCAGGCCGCGCGCGCGGCCGACGACGAGGTGGTGCGGATCGGCTACCTGCCGATCACCGACGCCACCGCGCTGTTGGTCGCGCACGGCATGGGTTACTTCAAGGACGAAGGGCTCGAAGCCGAGCGCCCGACCCTGATCCGCGGCTGGTCGCCGCTGGTCGAGAGTTTTGCGGCCGGAAAGTTCAACCTGGTGCATCTGCTCAAACCGATCCCGGTGTGGATGCGCTACAACAACAACTTCCCGGTCAAGATCATGGCCTGGGCGCACACCAACGGTTCGGGCCTGGTGGTCGGCGGCGAAACCGGAATCCAGTCGTTCAAGGATCTCGGAGGCAGGCAGGTCGCGGTGCCGTTCTGGTACTCGATGCACAACATCGTGCTGCAATACGCGCTGCGCAAATCCGGCATCAAGCCGGTGATCAAGGGCCAGGGTGAACAGCTTGCTCCCGACGAATGCAATCTGCAGGTGATGGCGCCGCCCGACATGCCGCCGGCGCTCGCCGCCAAGAAGATCGACGCCTACATCGTCGCCGAACCGTTCAATGCGCTCGGCGAGACCAAGGCCGGCGGCCGGATGCTCCGTTTCACCGGCGACATCTGGAAGAACCATCCCTGCTGCGTGCTGTGCATGAACGAGGAGGTGACGACGAAGAAGCCGGAGTGGACCCAGAAGGTATTGAACGCGCTGGTTCGCGCCGAGATCTACGCCAGCGCCAACAAGAAGGAGGTCGCCAGGCTGCTGTCGAAGGACGGCGAGGGCTATCTGCCGCTGCCGGCCGCGGTGATCGAACGGGCGATGACCTACTACGACGACAAAGCCTATGCCGAGACCGGCGCCATCACCCATCCGGATTGGAAGATCGGCAGGATCGACTTCCAGCCATGGCCGTATCCGTCCGCCACCAAGCTGATCGTCGAGGCGATGAACGACACCGTCGTCTCCGGCGACACCACGTTCCTGAAGAAGCTCGATCCGGATTTCGTCGCCAAGGATCTGGTGAACTACGACTTCGTCAAACAGGCGATGATGAAGTATCCGGACTGGAAGTCCTCGCCGAGCGTCGATCCGGCCGATCCGTTCACTCGAACCGAGGTGCTGGCGCTGTGAGTCTCGACCTCACCCTCGACGACGCCCCGGCAGTCGCGACTTCGCGGCGGACGAGCGGACGCCTCGCCGGTCCGGCACGCAGCTTCGGCTATGTGCTGCTCGGCATCGCCACGCTGCTCGCGGTGTGGTGGATCGGCGGCGCGATCGTCGCGGCCAATCCACGGACCGCCAGCTTCGCCGATTTCGCGCCGCTGCCCACCTTCGAACGGCTGTGGTCGATGCTGGTCTCCGGCGAGGCGGCCAAGATGGCGCTGCCGAGCCTGGCGCGGATCGGCGGCGGGCTGGCCTGGGCGATCGCGCTCGGCGTGCCGCTCGGCATCCTGGTCGGCCGGTTCAAGGGGATGCGTCAGGCCAGTTCGGTGCCGTTCCAGTTCCTGCGGATGATCTCGCCGCTGGCTTGGATGCCGATCGCCGTGATGGCGTTTTCGAGCTGGAACGGCGCGATCGTGTTCCTGATCGGCGTCGCGGCGATCTGGCCGATCCTGTTCTCGACCGCGCACGGCTTCCGGCGGATCGATCCCGCCTGGTTCAAGGTCGCGCGCAATCTCGGCGCCCGGCCCTGGCACATGCTGTTCACCATCATCGTGCCGGCAATCATGCAGGATTCGCTGGCCGGCATCCGCCTCGCCGTCGGCGTCGCCTGGATCGTGCTGGTGCCGGCCGAATTCCTCGGCGTCACCTCCGGGCTCGGCTACGCCATCAACGACGCCCGCGACACGCTCGAATACGACCGGCTCGCCGCCACCGTGGTGATCATCGGCCTGATCGGCTTCACCCTCGACTTCCTGTGCGAACGCGCCGTCCGGCGGGCGAGCTGGGCGCGGGAGGAGTGATCGGGAACGGTCGTGCGGCATCCCGCACGGCCACCAGTTGTCGCCGGGTCCCTGCGCCGGCGATGCAGCGGGCTCCGCGCGGCGTCATCCCGTGCGGGGCCCGCTTTCATTTCGGCAAGATCAAACTCAGGGCGTCGTGACGATCTGGTGCAGCAGCGACAAGTACTGCTGCCGTCCGATCAGGCTTTCGTTCTCTTCGAGCAGCATCAGATCGACGTCGCGGACCTCGCGCAGATCGGCCTCGGACAGATGGTCCTGGCGCACGCCGCCGCGGGAGCGGCCGAGCTTGAGATAGAAGTACTGCCCGAGCCGCGTCAGGCAGGCCTGTTCGGTCAGGACTTCGCTGACCGGATCGACAAAGCTGGTGCCGACGATCGCCGCGTCGATTCGCGTCGCCTCGCGGCCGGCACATGGCGGATGGCTGTAGGTCAGCTTCGGCGCCGGGTAATCGATCGGCGCCACCAAGAGATTGGCAAGCTCCGCCAGATCGCGGTCGCGCCCCTCCGCCGGCCGCACGATCCGCGCGGTAAAGCTGAACGGCGGCAGCAATTCCCGCCCCACCTGGGCGTTGACGGCGTCGACGATCTGCCGGCTCGCCCGCGCCATCGCCAGTTCGTTCCAATGGATACCGCCGCGCGGGAACGGCTCGACGGCATCGCCGTGCTGGCGCGCATGAGTCGAGGACGCAGCATCGACGACCTCGATGCCGGCGGCGCGCAGCCGGGCCACATAAGCGGGGACGAGCTCGGCGCGCGCCTGGGGCGTGCTCGGGCACGTCATCAGATGCGTGAACTTGTCCGGCATATCGGCGACCTTGGACGGCGTCACGATGTAGAGAAACCCGCCGCCCCGGCCGCGATAAAACGCCTGGATGTCGCGTAGCAGCGGAATCGCGGCGTCCGCCATCGCGTCGGCCTGTCCGATCGTGCGCGAGCAGTATTCCTCCAGATAACTCCGCTGCACGAGCTCGCCGTCGCGCCCGATCAGAAGGCCGGGGGCGGTGATCTCGCCGAACAACGAATAGGCGATCTGATTGTTGAGCCGGATCAGCGTTCGCCGTAGCGGCATCGCGTCCGCAATTCGCAGCGCTGCCGCTTTCTGCAATGCGCCGTCGAGGAAACCGTGCAGTGAGAGGTCGAACGGCACCTCCTGAGTGACCCCGACCAGCGCCGGGCCGATCCGCACCGCGTGCGACGGTACCGCGAGATTCCACACTGTCAGCGCCGGCATCGCGAGGAAGGCGCCCGCCGCCAGCCGCCGCAGCCATCGCCCCCGTGATGTGGTGAGCGCCGCCATCATCAGAACCGGAAATAGATGAAGGGCTGAAACGGAATCGCCACCGCCCGCGCGATCGCGATCGTTCCCAGCGCGCCGAGTCCGACATAGCCGGCGAGCCGAAGTACACTAACGCTGCGCCAGGCCGCGCACAGCGAGCCAAAGACCGGAAGGGCCGGGATCAGGCTCAGCGCTATTCCGAGTGTCGCCGTCCACAGCACCGAGACCGGCGGCGGCAGCCACGCGGTCGCCTGACCGAAGCCGGCGAGCGCGGCGAAGAAGCCACCGAGATGCGCCGCATCCGGGGAGCGGAAGATCACCCAGCCGAGCATCACGATCAGCAGCGTCGCCGCCGTGGCGATCACCGCGCCGCTGCGTTGCAGCCAGCGTTCGAGGAACATCCGGTCGAGCGTCAGGAACAGTCCGTTATAGGCGCCCCACAGCACGAAGTTCCAGCTCGCGCCGTGCCACAGCCCCGACAGCAGGAAGCAGATCCAGAGATTGCGATAGGTGAGAAACGCGCCGCCGCGGTTGCCGCCCAGCGGAATGTACAGATAGTCGCGGATCCAGGTGGTGAGCGAAATGTGCCAGCGTCGCCAGAACTCGGTGATCGAGCGGGAGACGTAC
>NZ_QPFS01000069.1:0-25934 GCF_010906995.1 Rhodopseudomonas sp. WA056
CTCTCGACCAATCGGCGTCAAACGGGCATTCTTGTGAATGTTCATCCGGTCCCTCCTTGGACACTGAAGCTTCGCAACCTCAGCATCCTCGGTCCGGACCGGATGGACAACCTAATGAAAGCTCACAGCTAGCGCGCGCCTGATCGGGGCCGCGGCAGTCAGCCGATCAGCTTCACCAGCGTGGTGGCGGCGAGGTAGATGCCGAGCCCGATCAGGGCGAACAGGAACCAGCGCCGGAACGTGTCGGGATGCATCCGGGTGCGCACCGCCTGGCCGGCGAACATGCCGGCGAAGGCGGCCACCATCGCGATCACGCCGGGCAGGGCGGTGGCGGTCGACAGCAGGCCGGCATCGGTGAGGTTCACGGCCAGCGCCAGCGTCGCGGTGGTGAAGAACACGCCGAGCGCCTGCACCAGCTCGTCCTTCTCCATCCCGATTGCCTGGAGATACGGCATCGACGGAATCACCTGGACGCCGGTCGCGGCCGAGATCACCCCGGTGATCAGACCGACCGGACCGCCGACCCATTTCTCCCGGGTCGGCGCGAGGTGGAAGCGGCGCTTGCTGAGGCCGAGGATCCCGTAGGCCACCAGCAGCACGCCGAGCACTAGTGCGCCGTAGCGGGCGTAAGGCCCGGTCATCAGCCCGGCGCCGAGGCGGATGCCGATCACGGTGCCGAGCAGCAGCGGCCACAGCCGGCGCAGGATGTCGCGCAGATAGCTGCCGACGAAGGTCTGCCAGATGTTGGTGACGATCGCCGGCACGATCACGATGGCGACCGCCTGGGCCGGCGGCATCGCGATCGCGAGCAGGCCGATCGACACTGTCGGCAGGCCAAGGCCGATGACGCCCTTGATGAAACCGGCGAACGCGAAGACCGCAGCGATGATCAGGAGAAACGGATCGGACACGAGAGCAAATTGCATGCTCGTCCGGTGTCACACAACCCGCAGTCTGCTCATGGCTGTTCGGAGGCGGCGCCGTCGGCATATTGCGCCGCATAGTCCGCGCTCGGCGGGATCGGCTTGATGATGTCGATCAGCACGCCGTTCGGATCGGCGGTGATGAAATGGCGCTGGCCGAAATCCTCGTCGCGCAACGCCAGCAGGATCGGCAGGCCGGCCCGCTGCAGCCGCTCGTACTCGCGGTCCGGATCGTCGACTTCGAAGTTCAGGATCAAACCCGACACCCGGCCGCGGCCGCCGGCGGGGATCGTCGCGTGCTGGCCGTCGAGGATCGCCAGGTTGACGGCGGGATCCTCGGCCGATTGCAGATGGACGTACCAGTCCGCTTCGAACAGCGGCCGGAAGCCGAAATGCGCGGCGTAGAACTGCGCCGTGCCGGCGACGTCCGAGGTCATGATCACCGGGTAGTAGCTGGTCGGTCGCATCGCTTTCCTCCTCGCCAATAAAAAGATACAGTGTGTATGTATAAAACATGCAGGCTGTATGTATGAAGGCGACCAAGCGACGCACCAATCCCGAACGGTCCAGCGCCACCCAGGCGGCCTTGATCGCCGCTGCCCGGCAGGCGTTCGTCGCCCGCGGCTATGCGGACACCAGCACTCCCGACCTGGTCGCGGCGGCGGGCGTCACCCGCGGCGCGCTGTACCACCACTTCGCCGACAAGCAGGCGCTGTTTCGGGCGGTCGTCGAGGCCGAATCCGCCGCGGTGGCGGCGGAAGTCGAGGCCGGCGCGGCTGAGGGCTCGTCGATCGCAGCGCTGATTTCGGGTGGGGAGGCGTATCTGGACGCGATGGCCGCACCGGGCCGCACCCGGCTGCTGCTGATCGACGCACCCGCGGTGCTCGGCCGCGCCGAGGCCGACGCAATCGATGCCCGGCACGGCGTCGGGACGTTACGGGATGGGCTTCAGGCCGCGGTCGAGGCTGGCGCGATCGCTCCGATTCCGATCGACACCGCAGCGAAACTGCTCGGCGCCGCTTTCGATCGTGCGGCGCTGGAGATCGCCCATGGCGGCGACCGCGGCGACTGTCTCGCCGTGCTGCGGGCGCTGATCGAGGGACTGCGGCGATGACCGCCGCTTCGGGGTTCAGCCGTTCAGGATCTTCATTGCGGCTTCGTGCACGCGCTTATCGCCGGCGGCGATGATGCGGCCGCCGTTCTGGGCTGGTTCGCCTTCCCAGGTGGTGATGATGCCGCCGGCGCCGGTGATGATCGGGATCAGGGCGGCGACGTCATACGGCTTCAATTCGGTCTCGATCACAAGATCGAGCTGTCCGGCGGCGAGCATGCAATAGGAATAGCAGTCGCCGCCATAGCGGGTCAGCCGTGCCTGGGCCTGGACGCGTTCGAAGATGGCGCGGTCGGCGTCGTTCATCAGCAGCGGCGAGGTCGTAAACAGAACAGCGTCTTTGATCGCCGCGCAGCGCCGCACGCCGAGCTTGCGCTCGCCGGACGGGCCCTTGTAGCTCGCAGAGCCGTTGTCGCCGGAAAACCGTTCGCCGATGAACGGCTGGTGCATCATCCCGAACACCGGTACGCCCTTGTGCAGCAGCGCGATCAGCGTTCCCCACACCGGGAACCCGGCAATGAAAGATTTGGTGCCGTCGATCGGATCGAGCACCCAGACGTAATCGGCGTCCTCGCGCTCGTTGCCGAATTCTTCGCCGATGATGCCGTGTTGGGGAAAGCTCGCCTTGATCAGTCGCCGCATCACCGCCTCGGCGGCTCGGTCGGCCTCGGTCACAGGATCGAAATCGCGGCCGGTCTGCTTGTTGTCGATCGTCAGCGAGGTGCGGAAGAACGGCAGGATGGTGTCGCCCGACGAGGTCGCAAGGCGGCCGATAAAGGCGGCGAAATCGATGACCGTCACGGGCGATCCTTTGCGAGCATTGCGGGCAGGAGATGGAATCGCGGCCTCATCTTAGCCGCGCGCGATCGAACCCTGCCTCCTTTATTATGGCGGGCGAGTCCCGGTCCATAGGCTGAATCATCGATAATAAGCCGCACTCACAGCTTTGAGGCGGGCCGTAGCGAGGTGGAACCGGGTGCGACACGAGCGCTCGGATTCGCCCGTGGAGGTCGAGCGGCCTTTGGTCGCGACCGCTCCCATCTCATTGATCCACCTCAAATATTCTGACCAGTTCCGCGGCGTGGACGGTGCTCTGACATGCGTTTTTTGCATGGAGAATCGCCCGAAAACACTTGCGCTTTGTGCGGCGCGGTCGCATATTGTTGCGGTGCGGTAGCGCCTCGCGCTATCGCTGCCCTCCTTGGGCGTTTCCTCCCTAGACTTGGGCCGCTTGCCATCGCAAGCGGCCCTTTTTTCTTGTCGTGCGGTTTTCTTTTGGCCCCCGTCGGAGGGCCGCCTTGCGAATGCAATCAGCCGTTGGTTTGCGGCCGTGATTTCCGGCGCCGACGTCGGTCGGCGGGAGCGACAGGGGCTATTCGGCCGCGGCCTGGAATGGGCGCAGATCGTCGAGCGGGATCGCCGCCAGCGCTTCGGCGAGGCGGCTGAAATCCTCGGCCACGGTACCGAAGCGGTCGCTGCGCAGTCGCAGACGCTCGTCCATGTAAATCGCCCGGTTGAGCTCGACCTGCACGGTGTGCAGCCCGCTTCCCGGATTGCCGTAGTGCTCGGTGATGAAGCCACCCGCATAGGGCTTGTTGCGGCCGGTCGAATAACCGCGCGCCGCCATCGTTTCCTCGATGACCGCGGCGACCAAGGGGGCGCAGCTCGTGCCGTAGCGGTCGCCGATCACGACGTCCGGCCGCTTCGGCTCGTCGCGCGACAGCCCGACCGAGGGCATCGAATGGCAATCCACCAGAACGACTGAGCCGAACTGCTGGTGCGCCTGGCTGATCAGCCGGCGCAGCGCGCGATGATATGGCTTGTACAGCGTCTCGATCCGGCCGAGCGCATCGTCGATGGGGAGGCGCTCGTGATAGATCTCCTGTCCGTCCCCGACCACGCGCGGGATGGTCCCCAGTCCGCCGGCCACTCGCATCGAGCGGGTGTTGGCGAAGCTAGGCAGCCGGCCGTTGAACATCCGCGGGTCGAGCTCGTAGGGCTCGCGATTGACGTCGATATAGGAGCGCGGGAAATGCACCCGCACCACCGGAAATCCGTCGTGGATCAGGTGGCCGATCAATTCGTCCATGAACGAATCCTCGGAGCGCTGCAGCACTTCGAGGTCGATTCGCGACGCGTTCAGAAAGGCATTCGGATAGACCGAGCCGGAATGTGGCGAATTGAAAATGATCGGAGCACGCCAGACCGCCGGCTCGGCGATCTCGAAGGCGGGGGAGAACTCACCGTCGAATTCGGTCATCGTCGTCCGCCACCCGTCAAATCCGCCGTTCTCCTGTCTGTCGGACAGCGCGTCTGGTGATTTGTTGAGAGGTATTGTCGGCAATCGGACCGGCGCTGCCAAGCAAAATCATTCCAGGGAGCAGTGTCGAAAACGCCGAAGCCCGTCAAAAGTGCCGGCCTGCAGGTTTGTTGATTCGGAATCTGATCGGGCGCAGGATTATCTGGACCTCCTCCCGCTGGATGCGGGAATTTCACCCGAAATTTACCAGACTTCGGTCTAAGTGGATCGATCGGTTCTCCTCGCCCGGATTTGAAGTTCCAATCACCATGCACAAGATTCTCCTCGCCGAAGACGACAACGACATGCGCCGCTTCCTGGTGAAGGCGTTGGAAAACGCCGGGTTCCAGGTTTCCTCGTTCGACAACGGCATGTCGGCCTATCAGCGGCTTCGCGAAGAGCCGTTCGAAATGTTGCTGACCGACATCGTGATGCCGGAGATGGACGGGATCGAGCTGGCGCGCCGCGCCTCCGAACTCGATCCCGACATCAAGATCATGTTCATCACCGGATTCGCTGCGGTGGCGCTGAATTCCGATTCGGATGCACCGAAGAATGCCAAGGTCCTGGCCAAGCCCGTGCACCTGCGGGAATTGGTCAGCGAAGTGAATAAGATGCTCGCCGCCTGAGATTGGCGTCGAAATCCTGCTTTGGTGTCCTTGCCTGACCGGCCCGGAGCCGATATAGGGACGCCACCCGTGAAGACGATCTGAGGGCGCGTAGCTCAGCGGGAGAGCACCTCGTTGACATCGAGGGGGTCACAGGTTCGATCCCTGTCGCGCCCACCATCCCTCGGCGGATCGCTCCGCTATCCCCGTTACCTCACCTGCATCCGGTCGGCTCGCGTCGAAGCATCGTCTCCAATTCGGTCGATGGCGAGGGGCGATCAATCGCCGGGCCGGGTCTCCTTGCCCGCCCCGTAGCGCAGGCCGTCGATCAGCAGTGCCACCATACGGTTCGTATGCTCTGGATCGCCGCCTGGCGCCGAATTGCAGAGCTGGGCAACGGCCTTGAGCAGGTCGAACGGGTCGACGTCGCGGCGGATCTCGCCGGCCGCGCCAGCCTTATCCAGCAGGGATTGCAGCGCCGGGACCAGCCGCTGTTCGAAATAGGCCGGGAGGCTGTCATAGGCCGGGTTACCCGAATAAAGCGCCGCCGCCAGGCCGCGCTTGGTGGCGATGAAGTCGACGTAATACTGCATCCAGCGCGACAGCGCCTCGACCGACGGGTACTCCTGCGCCAGCGTCGCGGCTGCATCCGCGCAGCAATCGACGCCGTTGCGAAACACCGCGACGATCAGATCCGACCGCTGCGGGAAGTGCCGATACAGCGTGCCGATTCCGACCCCGGCCTTCTCGGCGATATCCCGCACCGGCGCATCCACGCCCGCCGTCGCGAACACCGCTAGGGCAGCTTCGAGCAGCGTCTTCAGATTGCGCTGCGCGTCCGCCCGGACCCGGCGCGGCGCACGGGCCGCGGAGGTGCCTTGTCGAGGCGGCTTTTCGGGCACAAGAATACCTCTTGATAAACGGAACGATGTTCCGTATAAGGAGTTGCTGGTTCGTTATCTCATATCGAACCCCACCGGGCTATCCGGCAACGCTCAAACAACCAACGCTCCGAACTAACCAGCCGCTCCGCGGTTAGCGAGTTTTCGTCTCGCATTCTTCGTCTCGCGCAACGTGCGCGCGCGAACACGGCCGCTTGCGCGCTCTCATCTCGTCCCCAGGGAGGTCCTATGACCGCTGATCGAACTGCCGCGCCTGCCGCGGCGATCCGCATCAATGGAGTCGACTGTCCGGTCCCCGCCGATCCTCGGGTCTCGCTGCTCGACCTGCTGCGTGAGACCTTGAATCTGCATGGCACCAAGAAGGGCTGCAACCAAGGCGCCTGCGGGGCCTGCACCGTGCTGGTCGACGGCGAGCGCATCGTGTCGTGTCTGTCGCTTGCCGTGCAGAACGCCGGCCGCAGCGTCACCACCATCGAAGGCCTCGCCGGCGACGACGGATTGCATCCACTGCAGCAAGCGTTCATCGAACACGACGGGTTCCAGTGCGGCTATTGCACGCCCGGGCAGATCTGCTCGGCGATCGGCATGGCGACTGAGCTGCAGCGCGGCGTGCCGAGCCACGTTACCCGCGATCTGGCGGCCGAGCATGTTGCGCCGACCGACGACGAAATCCGCGAACGCATGAGCGGCAATCTGTGCCGCTGCGGCGCGCACAATGGCATCATCGCGGCGATCCGCGACACCTACGCGGAGGCTGCGGAATGACTCCCTTCGATTATGCACGAGCCGGCGACGTCGCCGACGCGGTGCGGCTCGGCGCCGCCACGCAGGCCAAATTTCTCGGCGGCGGCACCAATCTGGTCGACCTGATGCGCGAGACCATCGAGCGTCCGGGCGCGCTGGTCGATATCACCGGTCTGCCGCCGGACATCACCGAGCGCGACGATGGCGGCCTGCTGATCGGCGCAGCGGTGCGCAACACCGCCCTCGCGGAGCACCCCGCCGTGCGCCGGCGCTATCCGATGCTGTCGCGCGCGATCCTGGCGGGCGCCTCGGCGCAGATCCGCAACATGGCGACGGTCGGCGGCAATCTGCTGCAACGGACGCGTTGTACTTACTTCTACGACGATGCCGGCTCGTGCTGTAACAAGCGCAATCCGGGCCAGGGCTGCGACGCCATCGACGGCTTCAACCGCAACCACGCGATCCTCGGCGCGTCCGAGGCCTGCGTCGCGACGCATCCCTCCGACATGTGCGTGGCGCTCGCCGCGCTCGACGCGGTGGTTCATGTCGAAGGCGGTCATGGCAAGCGCCAGATGCCTTTCGGCGAATTCCATCGCCTGCCGGGCGACCGCCCGGATCAGGAGACGACGCTTCAACCCGGCGAACTCATCACTGCGATCGAGCTGCCGTCGCAGTCGATCGCGGCGCGCTCGACCTATCGCAAGGTCCGCGACCGCTCGAGCTACGCGTTCGCGCTGGTGTCGGTCGCAGCCGCGCTCGAGCTCGAAGAAGGCAAGGTGAAGGACGTCCGGCTCGCGCTCGGCGGCGTCGCGCACAAGCCGTGGCGGGCGCTGAAGGCCGAGCAGGCGCTACGCGGCGGGGCAGCAACGGCGGAGACGTTCCGCGCCGCGGCCGAGGCGGAACTCACCGATGCGGTCGCGCTGCGCGACAACGCCTTCAAGATCGAACTGGCCAAACGAACCATCACTGCCGTTTTGGCCGAACTTGCAGGAGATGCCCGATGAGCATCGTCAACGAAGCCAAACAAGCCGTGCGCGGCGCCGCGATGGATGTGATGGAGAAAGCCGTCGCGCTCGCGCCCGATAGCTGGGTGCCGGGCGGCGAGCCCGATCCTTTGATCCGCGCCAAGCACGGCTCGATCGGCGCCTTGGTCCCGCGGATCGACGGCCCGCTGAAGGTGAGGGGCGCCGCGCCGTTCGCCGCGGAGTTCGCGCTCGACGGTATGCTCTACGCCGCGCTGATGTTCAGCACCGTGCCGAAGGGCCGGGTCGCCACGCTCGACACGGCTGCGGCCGAAGCCGCCCCGGGCGTCGCGCTGGTGATGACTCATCGCAACGCGCCGCGGATGAAGCCGATGCCGCTGTTCATGACCGCCGAAAAGGCCGGCGGCGGCGACAATCTGCCGATCATGCAGGACGATCGCATCCATTGGAACGGCCAGCCGATCGCGGTCGTGCTGGCGGAAACTCAGGAGCAGGCCGATCACGCCGTCTCGCTGATCCGCGCCACCTACGAGGCGGAAGCGGCGCTGACCAGTCTCGCCACCGCCAAAGCCAAGGGCACCGAGCCAGGCCTGTTCATGGGCCAGCCGCTCAAGGCCGAGAAGGGCGACGCCGAAGCGGCGTTCGCCGACGCTCCGGTCCGCGTCGATCGCCGCTACTCGACGCCCCGGCACAATCACAATGCGATCGAACCGCACGCCGCCACCGTGATGTGGCAGGGCGACAAACTGATCGTGCACGATGCCTCGCAGGCGGTGCAGCACACCGCATGGTCGCTCGGGGATGTGTTCGGCATTGCCGAGCAGCAGGTCCACGTCACTTCGCCATTCGTCGGCGGCGGCTTCGGCGGCAAATGTCTGTGGCAGCATCAGGTGCTGGGCGCGGCGGCTTCCAAGCTCGCCGGCCGGCCGGTGCGGATCGCGCTGTCGCGCGAGGGCGCGTACCGGATGATCGGCGGCCGGACGCTCACCGAACAGCGCTTCGCGATCGGCGCCGAGCCGGATGGTCGCTTCGTTGCGCTGATCCACACCGGCGTAGCCCCGACGTCGCGACAGAACGCGTTTCCCGAACCCTTCATCCTGCCGACGATGAGCAGTTACGCCTCGCCGAACATCAAGCTCGATGTCCAGACCGTGCATCTCGACATGCTGGCCAACACCTTCATGCGGGCGCCGGGCGAGTCGGTCGGGACCTTCGCGATGGAATCGGCGATCGACGAGATGGCGGTGGCGCTCGGTATCGACCCGGTCGAGCTGCGCATCCTCAATCAGCCGACGGAAGATCCGCTGAAGGGCACGCCGTTCTCGTCGCGGCATATCGCCGAGGCGTGGCGGGCCGGCGCCGAACGGTTCGGCTGGTCGCAGCGTAATCCGACCGCCGCCAGCATGCGCGATGGCGAGTGGCTGGTCGGCATGGGCTGCGCCACCGCGACCTATCCGTATCATCGCATGCCGGGTGGTGCGGCGCGGATCACCCTGACCCGCGACGGCAGCGCCACGGTCGAGATCGCCGCGCATGAAATGGGCATGGGCACCGCGACCGCGCATACGCAGGTGGTGGCCGAACGGCTTGGTCTGTCGCGCGATCAGGTGACATTTGCCTATGGCGACTCGACGTTCCCCGGCGTGGTGCTGGCCGGCGGCTCGCAGCAGACCGCATCGATCGGCGCCTCGGTGATCGCCGCGCATCACGTGCTGATCAAGGAACTGCTCAAGCTCGCCGGCAACGACTCGCCGCTCGCGGGCCTCAGCGCCGAGGAAGTCGGCACCGTGAATGGCGGTCTCGCCAAGCTCGACGACACGTCGCGGCATGAGAGCTACGTGTCGATCCTCACCCGGTCGGGCCGCGATCACGTGTCCGCGGAAGGCAGCGCGTCGGCGCCGCTCGAAACCATGCACTGGTCGATGCACTCGTTTGGCGCGCTGTTCTGCGAAGTCGGTGTGAGCAGCGTCACCGGCGAGACCCGCGTCCGGCGCTTCCTCGGATCTTACGATTGCGGCCGCATCCTCAATCCGAAGACCGCGGCGAGTCAGTTCCGTGGCGGCATCATCATGGGCCTCGGCCTGGCGCTGATGGAGGAGACGCAGTTCGACGAGCGCAACGGCCGGATCATGAATCCGAGTCTGGCCGAGTATCACGTCCCCGTGCATCTCGACGTCCCGGAGATCGATGTGATGTGGACCAACATCCCCGATCCGCGCGCCCCGATGGGTGCCCGTGGCATCGGCGAGATCGGTATCACCGGCGTCGGCGCGGCGGTTGCCAACGCCGTGTTCAACGCCACCGGCAGGCGTGTTCGCGATCTGCCACTGACGCTCGACAAGCTGATGTGAGAGAGCGCGGGCCGCAGCAATGCTTGCGGCCTGTTCGTCTCGCTCCGGTTAGGTCGTCTCTTGCTGAAGGCTGAGGGGAGGGAGCGACAATCCCGCGTGACGCAGCCGTCAGCGGCTTTCTGGATGGCGGCGGCCTGACGGATTACTCTTCGTCGGACGGTGTGGCGCCGGTGCAGCTTCGGCACTGCCGCTTGCCATAGGTCGCGATGCTGAGGCTCCTGCAAACTAGACGCTTGGCCATCGCCTGCAGCGGGCTGCGCGCCAATTGAAGCATGAACACCATCTCGAGCATGTCGTCGTCTCCCCACTAGCAACGTCGAGATGGGGTCGAAGCAGCGGGCGCAGTAGCCCCGTTGCAGCGCAGCAGGCATGCGATACATGCATCTGCATTAAAACTGGCCGGATGGTGGCGGGGCGCGGTCCTGGCGCCCCGCCGTCCGATCAGCCGTGCAGCTTGATGGCGGTTTCGGCGATGGTTTTGCCCTGGTAGCGGGCGCCGGCAAGTTCGGTCTCGCTCGGCTGGCGCGAGCCGTCGCCGCCGGTGATGGTGGTGGCGCCATAGGGGGCACCGCCGGTGACCTGGTCCAGCCGCATCTGGTCGCCGAAGCCGTAGTTGAGGCCGACCACCACCATGCCGAAGTGCAGCAGGTTGGTGATGATCGAAAACAGCGTGGTCTCCTGGCCGCCGTGCTGGGTCGCGGTCGAGGTGAAGGCGCCGCCGACCTTGCCGTTCAGCGCGCCGCGCGCCCACAGGCCGCCGGCCTGATCCAGGAAGTTGGACATCTGCGACGCCATGCGGCCGAACCGGGTGCCGGTGCCGATGACGATCGCGTCGTAATTGGCGAGGTCTTCGATGGTCGCGACCGGCGCGGCTTGATCGAGCTTGTAGTGCGAGGCCTTGGCGACGTCCGGCGGCACCAGCTCGGGCACGCGCTTGATGTCGACCTGAGCGCCGGCCTCACGCGCGCCTTCGGCGACCGCGTTGGCCATCGCTTCGATGTGACCGTAAGCCGAGTAGTAAAGAACCAGAACCTTCGCCATGGGGTGTCTCCGTTTGGTTGGTGATGGGGTGGGAGTGTGTCGTTGGTTGGTGGTCATGCGCGGGCTTGACCCGCGCATCCATCCGTCTTCGGAAGAGTCGAGGTGAAGGGGATGGATGGCCGGGTCGAGCCCGGCCATGACGGTGGTGGTTGGCGCGCTAATGACTCACGCCGCGTCGACCAGCACCAGCTCGGCGTCTGCGAGCGCCGTGATGGTGATCTTGGCCTCGTCGCGGATCGCGGCGCCGTCGCGGGCCTCGACTTTGACGCCATTGACCTCGACGCTGCCGACCGCCGGGACCAGATAGAGGTGCCGCGCCTTGTCGGCCTCGTAGGTGGCGATCTCGCCGGCCTTCAGCGTCGTCGCCAGCACCCGCGCGTCGGCACGGATCGGCAGCGCGTCGGTGTCGGACGCAAAGCCAGACGCGATGGTGACGAGCTTGCCGGAACGGTCGGCCTTCGGAAACGGCTTGGAGCCCCAGGTCGGCTGGCCGCCGCCCTGCGTCGGCTCGATCCAGATCTGGAAGATCCGGGTGGTCTCCGGTTCGAGGTTGTACTCGGAGTGCCGCACGCCGGACCCCGCACTCATCACCTGAACGTCGCCGGCCTCGGTGCGGCCCTTGTTGCCGAGCGAGTCCTGATGGGTGATGGCGCCGTCGCGCACATAGGTGATGATCTCCATGTCGCGATGCGGATGCGGCGGAAAGCCGGTGTCGGGGGCGATCTCATCGTCGTTCCAGACCCGCAGGGCGCCGTGGCCCATGTTGTTGGGGTCGTAATAGCTGGCGAAGGAGAAGTGATGCCTGGCCTTGAGCCAGCCATGGTCGGCACCGCCGAGCCGGTCGAAGGGACGGAGTTCAATCATTGAAGCCTCCTCATGTCGGGCGCCGGGTTGGCGCCAGTGACTTGCGTTGGCTGTTGAATAAGGACGATCAAATGTTTCATAAATAGAAATGATCGAAACTCATTGTTTCTGAAATTGAGCTAAGGTGGTATCGTGACCAAGCTGCCGGACTTCGAAGCGCTGGCGATCTTCGCCAAGGTGGTGGAGCTGCGTTCGTTCGCGGCAGCCGCAACCGAATTCGGATTGTCGAAAGCCACCGTATCGAAAGCGGTGACGCGGCTGGAAAACCGGCTGGGAGCGCGTCTGTTCAATCGCACCTCACGCCGGCTGGCGTTGACCGATGCCGGCCACCGGCTCGCCGAGCGCGCCGCGCAGTTGCTCGCCGACGGCGAGGCCGCCGAGGCCGAAGCGCTGGCGCAATCCGCGGCGCCGCGCGGGCTGGTGCGGCTGGCGGTGCCGATGACGTTTGGCGTCAAGGTGATCGCGCCGCTGTTGCCGGAGTTTCTGACCGCGTATCCGGACGTGTCGATCGACCTGCATCTGTCGGACGCGATGGTCGATCTGATCGGCGACGGCTTCGACGCCGGTGTCCGGATCGCCTCGCTGCCGGATTCCTCGCTGGTGGCGCGCCGTCTGTGTGCGATGCCGCGCTATACGGTGGCGTCGAAATCCTATCTGCAGGCGCACGGCAGGCCGACGCATCCGATGCATCTCGCCCAGCACCGCTGCCTCGGCTACGCCTATCTGTCGACGCCGAACACCTGGCACTACAGCAACGACGCCGGCGATCAGGTCGCGGTGCGGCCGGGCGGTCCGCTGCGCGTCAACAACGGCGAGGCGCTGCTGCCGGCGGTGATCGCGGGGCTCGGCATTGCCGACCTGCCGGAGTTCATCGTCGGCGACGCGATTGCGGCCGGCGAGGTCGAAGTGATCCTGGCCGGCTGGCACCAGCGCGAGGGCGCGGTGCATCTGGTGACGCCGCCGGGCGGGCCGCGGCCGGCGCGGGTCGAGGTGCTGTCGGACTTTCTGGCCGATCGGCTTGGCCGCTTGGGTCGCATGCGGCGGAGCGGGCGCTGACCCGCGCGTCCGCGTTATTCCAGTGTGACGTTCACCTCGTAGGCCTTGTCGGGGCCGACCAGCGTGAATTTCAGCACGGCGCCGGAGGCCTGAGCGCCGGACGGCAGCCCCTCGAGCGCGAAGCCGAAGCGGCGCACGCCCGGTGCCGTTCCCTTGATTTCCTTCGGCACCGGCAGTGCCCATTCCGGAGTCGGGCCTTCGACGAACAGGCTGACCTGCGCAGCGGCCGGAGCGACGACATCGACCTCGACCTCCTTGTCGCCTTTGCGCACCACGTCGCGGATCGCGACCGGATTGGCATCGCCGATATTGGCCGGCACCGGGACGGTATCGAGCGCCGCAGCGAGCGCGCCGTCTTGGGTCGATGCGACGCTGGCAAATTCGAGTTCAGGATTCGCCACCACCGGAATGCACAATTTGTCGCAGACCGCGTAGTCCACCGTGGCGCGCAGTGTCACCGGCTTGTCGGCATGCTTGGTCACGATACGCAACGGCAGCACCACCTGGCCTTTGTAACCGAGCGAAGTCCCCCCCGCGCCGTCGGGAAACGCTTGCGGTGCCGGCCACAGGATCGTCACTGCCTCCACATTCTCGGATTTGGAGAAGTCGAACCGCGGCGGCACACCGGAATCGCCTGGGGTGCGCCAATACGTTTTCCAGCCCGGCTGCAACTGGAAAGCGATCCCACCGAGCAGCACGGCACCGCTGCGCGATCCGGCCAGCAGCCGAACCGCAGAGTACTGTTCGCTGATCCAGGGCGACACATCGTCGGCGCGCGCGCCGCAAGCGGTGGCTGCGACGACGGCAGCGGCAAACAGGACGGCACGTGACGGAACGATTGTGGTCATCTTGGCGTATCTAGAGTTTGTGGAGCGGCGGAGCCACTGAATTGACGGTGAAACGGTAGGTATTCGGCGTCCCGAGATTGATTGACAGGATCGGCACCCGATATCAGGATGACGGTGCAACGCGAGGATCCCCTGATGGAGACTGCATCCAAAAGGCCGAAGTCCGGCGCAGCCAAGAAGCCCGCCGCCACCAAGGCGCGCGGCGATGGGCCGAGCTATCTCGACGGCCAGCTCCTGATCGCGATGCCGGTGATGGAAGACGAGCGGTTTGCGCGCTCGGTGATCTACATCTGTGCGCATTCATCGGAAGGCGCCATGGGGATTATCGTCAATCGTCCGGCGGGCAGCATCGATTTCCCCGAGCTTCTGGTGCAGCTCGACATCGTCGAGAAGCCCGAACAGATCAAGCTGCCCGATCACGCCGAGTCCATGAAGGTACTGAGGGGCGGGCCGGTCGAGACCGGCCGCGGGTTCGTGCTGCATTCGAGCGACTTCTTCATCAAGGATGCCACATTGCCGATCGATGACGGCATTTGTCTGACCGCCACGGTCGACATCCTCAAGGCCATTGCTGGCGGCACCGGCCCGAAGCACGCCATCCTGGCGCTCGGCTATGCCGGCTGGGCGCCGGGGCAGCTCGAAAACGAAATCCAGGAAAACGGCTGGCTGCATTGCGATGCCGACGCCGACCTGGTCTTCGGCGACGACATCGAAGACAAATACGACCGCGCGCTGCACAAGCTCGGCATCGAGCCCGGGATGCTGTCCGCGGAGGCCGGGCACGCGTAGCGCAGCACTGACGTCATTGCCCGCGCATGCGGGCGACCCAGTAGTCCAGGGCCGCCCTTACTCCATCGCGAACTCACAGCCGTACTGGATCGCCCGCGTATACCGGCGATGACGTGGGTGTTTCGGGAGGGCACGGCGGCTACAAGCCGCCACCATTTGCCATGCGCCACGTGCTGACAGCGTAGTCGCCTCAGCTCGCGGCTTCCAGGCGCTGCTCTTCGGTGAGCAACTTCATCGCGGCATCGACGTCCATCGGTTCGCCGAAGGCGAAGCCCTGGGCGTATTCGCAGCCGAGCTGATACAGCTCCACCGCATCCGAATCGGTTTCGGCGCCTTCCGCCACCACGTCCATGCCGAGGTCGTGCGCCAGCGCGATGATCGACTTCAGGATCACCGGGCGGGTGCCGCGGCTGGTGGTGCGGACGAACGACTGATCGATCTTGATGGTGTCGAACGGGAAGCGCTGCAGGTAGCTCAGCGACGAATGGCCGGTGCCGAAATCGTCGAGCGACAGCCCGATGCCGAGTTCGCGGATTCGCTGCAGCATCTGGGCGGCGTGCTCCGGATTCTCCATCACCAGCGACTCGGTGAGTTCGAGCTTCAGCGTGCCGCGCGCCACCGACGAGCGCGACGTCACGGTGCGAATGTCGTGCAGCAGATCGTGGCGCAGGAGCTGCCGGGACGACACGTTGACCGAGGCGAAAATCGGCTCTCGCGCGCGCATCGCGCGCTGCCAGATCGAGAGCTGCTTGGCGGTCTGGTCGAGCACGAAAGTGCCGAGTTCGACGATCAGTCCGATTTCCTCGGCGATCGAGATGAACTCGCTTGGCGACATCCGGCCGAGCTTGGGATGATCCCAGCGCGCCAGCGCCTCGAAGCCGGCGATCGAACGATCTTCCAGCCGCACGATCGGCTGGTACAGGATGGTGATTTCCTTGCGCTCGATCGCGCGGCGCAATTCGGATTCCAGCGTCAGCCGGTCGGATTTACGCGCCCGCATCGCCGGCTTGTAAACGTCGATGCGGTCGCCGCCGATCCGCTTGGAGTGATACATCGCCAGCTCGGCGTCCTTGATGATCTCGTCGGAGAGCTGGGTCTGCGGGTCGGACAGTGCGAGGCCGATCGAGGCGGTGAGGAAGATCTCGCGGTCATTGAACGCGATCGGCGCCTTGATGGTCTTGCGGATGGTCTCGGCGAAGGCGGTGATCTTGGCCGGATCCTGCTCGGACAGCAGGATCAGCCCGAACTGATCTCCGGCGATCCGTGCCAGCGTGTCCTGCGGCTTGAGGATGCGGCTGAGCCGGCGCGCCAGCGTCAGCAGAATGGAATCGCCGACCGCGATGCCGACCGAGTCGTTGACCTGCTTGAAGCGGTCGAGGTCGATCACCATCAGGGTCGGCCGCAGCGTCGGCATGGTCTTGGCGAAATTCGCCACCGCGCCGAGACGGTCGATGAACAGCTTGCGGTTGGGCAGGCCGGTGAGGTTGTCGTGCACGCTGTCGTGCAGCATCCGCTCTTCGGCGTTCTTGATATCGGTGACGTCGGTCAGCGTACCGACCACCCGGGTGACTTCGCCGTCGGTGCCGACAACCGGGCGCGCCTTCAGCGAGAACCACATGAAGTGGCCGTCCGGGGTTCGCAGCCGGAAGTCCTGGGTCAGCCGGCCGCGACGCTGGTCGAGCACGCTGTCGAGCGCGGCGCGGAAGCGATCCTGGTCGAGCGGGTGCAGCACTTCGAGCCAGCTCGCCGCCGAGCCTTCCAGCGCGCCGCGCTTGAGGCCGAGCAGGGCCTCGGTCTCGGGACTGGTGAACACCTTGTCGGCCGAGACGTCCCAGTCCCAGATCAGATCGCCGGAGCCGATCAGAGCCAGCGCGCGGCGCTCGACGTCGGAGATCACCCCGCCGGTGGCGCCGCCGCCCGAGAATGCGTGCTGCATCACGGTGAAGCCGATCAGCATCACGATCAGCACCAGGCCGCCGAGCAGCGCCGGGCCGACGATGTCGTTGGTGACGGCGCCGGCCACCGCCATGCCCGAGGCCACCACCCACACCACCAGCAGAAACCAGGTCGGGATCAGCAACACGGCGCGGTCGAAGCCGTGGGTCGACAGGTAGACGATCAGAGCGAAGCCGGCGAATGCGATCAGCACCAGCGAAATTCGCGCGATGCCGGACGCGACCGCGGGATCGAACAGCGCCAGCGCCACCAGCGAGCCGAGGAAGGCGAGCCAGCCCAGCGTGATGTGCGAGTAGCGCACGTGCCAGCGACTGAGATTGAGATAGGCGAACAGGAACACCAGCAGCGTCGCGGCCAGGATCGCCTCGCCGGAGGCGCGCCACACTCGCTCTGCACCGGACGACATGTCCAGCACCTTGCCCCAGAAGCCGAAATCAATCCCGATATAGACCAGCACAGCCCATGCCAGCGCCGCCGCGGCGGGGAACATGATGCTGCCCTTGACCACGAACAGGATGGTCAGCACCAGCGCCAACAGGCCGGAAATGCCGATCACGATGCCCTGGTACAGCGTGAACGAGTTGACCTTGTCCTTGTAGGCCTCCGGCTCCCACAAATAGAGCTGCGGCAACTTGTCGGTGCGCAGCTCGGCCACGAAGGTGATCACCGAGCCGGGATCGAGCGTGATGCGGAAGGTGTCGGCGGTCGGGCTTTCCTGCCGCTCCGGGCGGTCGCCGGTCGACGGCGTAATGGTGGCGATGCGCGACATGCCGAGATCTGGCCACAAAAGGCCGGAGCCGACCATCCGGTAGTGCGGCGCCACGATCAGACGGTCGAGCTGATCGTCGGTGTTGTTGGCGAGCGCGAACACCACCCAGTTCTGGCCGCCCTCGCGGGCGCGCACCTCGACGCGGCGGACGATGCCGTCGTTGCCGGGAGCGGTCGAGATCTGAATCCGGTCGTTGTCGCTGTGCAGATGCTCCAGCACCCCGGTGAGATCGATTGCCGGCGCGTCGCTGCGGACGCTGACGGCATCGAGCGCGTGTGCCTGCGGGGCAGCCGCAATCATCATCACGCCCAGCGCCAGCAGCGCGAGGCATCGGATCAGACGCAAGTCGGTTCTCCGCGTTCACACCAGTCCGAACGGCGCGGCCCCGCGCACCGTGAGCGACCGATAGATGACATGAAAGCGAGTGAAAACATAGACTTTACAGCAAGCCTCGGGCTCGCCCCACTCACACGGTCAACACAATTTTGCCAATATGTTGGCTGGTTTCCATCCGCCGGTGGGCATCGGCGGCGTCGCGTAGCTCGAAGGTGCCGTCGATCAACGGCTTGATCCGGCCCTGGTCGAGCAGCGGCATCACCTCGGCTTCGATCGCCGCGACCATTGCGGCCTTGTCGGCGTTGGAGCGCGGCCGCAGCGTCGAGCCGGTGTGCTGCAGCCGTTTGGTCATCAGCTTGGCGAAGTTGACGTTGGCCTTGGCGCCGCCGAGAAACGCGATCTGCACGACGCGGCCGTCGATCGCGGCGGCGTCGTAGTTGCGTTCGATGTAATCGCCGCCGACCATGTCGAGGGTCACATCGGCGCCTTTGCCGCCGGTCGCTTCCTTCACCGCGGCGACGAAGTCCTCGGTCTTGTAGTTGATGGCACGGCTGGCGCCGAGCTTCACACAGGCATCGGCCTTGTCTTGCGAGCCGACCGTTGTGATCACAGTAGCGCCGCGCGCGACCGCCAGTTGGATCGCCATCGTACCGATCCCCGACGAGCCGCCGTGCACCAGCAGCGTTTCGCCGGATACCAGCCGGCCGCGCTCGAACACGTTGTGCCACACCGTCATCAGCGTCTCGGGCGTGGCGCCGGCTTCGATCATCGAATAGGCCGCCGGCACCCTGATGGCCTGGGCGTCCTGGGCGATGCAGTATTCGGCATAGCCGCCGCCGGCCACCAGCGACATCACCTTGTCGCCGAGCTTGTGCCGGCTGGCACCGTCTCCGAGCGCCACCACGGTGCCGGCGATCTCCAGCCCAGGAAGGTCGCTGGCGCCGGGCGGCGGCGGATAGGAGCCCGAGCGCTGTGCCACGTCGGGACGGTTCACGCCCGCGGCCGCGACCTTGACGAGAAGTTCCCCCTTGCCCGGAGCCGGCACGTCCCGCGTTTCCGGTTTCAGAACCTCGGGGCCGCCCGGCTTGCTGATGCCGACCACGGTCATTTGCGAAGGGATCGGTTCCATGGTTTTTCCTTGGCTGGCGGAGCGGGTGGGTGTCATCTGCCGGAACACGGGTTGATTAGACAGCCGGAGCTCGGCTGGCAACCGCAGCGGATCACGAACGGGCGAGGACCAGATGGCGATCGATGACGAGGACAAGCCGAGAACCAAGACCAGCCACGAGATCGGACAGGATTTGTCGCTGTTGTCGGTGGAGGAACTCGACGCGCGGATCGCTTTGCTGAAAGCCGAGATTGCCCGGCTGGAAACCGCGCTGACGATGAAGCGCGCGACACGCGAGGCTGCGGATCGCATCTTCAGATCGTAAACGAAAAGTTGATAGCAGGCCGTGCGCCTGTCTCGTTCTGGGACGGTCGCAAGGGCGCTGTCATGGCAAATCGAGCGTAAACAAATTCACTCATTTACGCGCGATTAAGCTTTCCCGCCTATTACTGTGGATGTCCATCTTTGGACCGAGTGGCTCCTGTCCACTCTGTTTTGACGCCTCCCTGTTATCAACTTAAAAGCCGCCGGAAACGGCGGCTCTTTTTTGGCCTCGGTATAGTCCGCAGTGCCGGCGTCACGCTTTGGTCATTGACCGCCACAATGCTGTGTCTGAAGCTGCGTTAACCTTTGCGCGCGGGTCCGCTGGACTCCGTGCGAAGGCGGCGTAATGATTTGTTCATCATAAGTCGGTGCGCAGCTTCGCGACCCGGCAAAGTACCCGGTAGTGTGAGGCGTTGATCATGTCCGATGTCGCGCAGGGCGAATCCGCCTTGGTGGTGCTCAGCGAGCGGCTGACCAGTTCGGCTGCGTTCACCGCTCTGTTTCGGGAAGGCATGGATCTGGTCGAGGAGACCGCCGCCTATCTCGACGGCGAGGGGCGCGCCGAAGCCAAGCTGCTCGATCGAGCGGTCAGTCTGACCTATGCCACCGAGAGCATGCGGTTGACCACCCGTTTGATGCAGCTCGCCTCCTGGCTGTTGCTGCACCGGGCGGTGAAGGAAGGCGAGATGACGCTGATTCAGGCCAACCGCGAAAAGACCAAGGTCAAGCTGTCGGCCGCTGACCCCGGCGCGCCGGACGTGCTCGAGCGGTTGCCGGAACAGTTGCAGTCGCTGATCGCGCGGTCGATGAACCTGCAGAGCCGGATCCGCCGGCTGGACTCCAGCATGCACACACCGCCGGAGCCGGTTGCGGTCGGCAATCCGCTGGTGCCGCAGCTCAATATGCTGAAGGCTGCGTTCGAGAACTGAGGTCTCGGCCCCCGGTCGGAATCGAAGTGGCTGTGGCCGGGTTCGTCCCGGCCATTGGCATTTTGGGGGCGGGTTGTCCCCAAGTGTCGCCGATGCTTGCAACCATTTGATACGCCAACGCAAAACGCCCCGCGCGAGCGGAGCGTTTGTCGTATTGGGTCTCGAAGAAGCGGCGAGCAGCCGGCGAAAGGCCGGCGCCGGCTCAATCCTTCTTGAGGAAGCCCGAGAACTTCTTCTGGAAGCGCGACACGCGGCCGCCGCGGTCGAGCACCTGCTGAGTGCCGCCGGTCCAGGCCGGATGCGACTTCGGGTCGATGTCGAGGTTCAGCTTGTCGCCTTCCTTGCCCCAGGTCGACCGCGTCTGGTACTCGGTTCCGTCAGTCATGACGACGGTAATGGTATGATAGTCCGGGTGAATTTCGGTCTTCATGGGTGATCCCTTGCGCTCGCCGGCGCCTGCATCGCGATGATTTCGGGCGAATTTGCCGGGCTCTATATCCCAGCCGCGCCGCGTGCACAAGGCGCAGCACACGATCCGGTGACCGGGGTGTCCCGGATTTGCAAGCCGCGTCGATTGCGGCCTATGTGATGCCGCCTGAAGCGTTTTCCATCGATTTGGCAGTTCCGAATGACGGCACCGAACAAACCGCAGAGCTCCAACTCCGACGCCTCGGCGATCAGTCTGTCGCTGGACGCGATCGCGGCGACTGAGAACGTCGGTCCGCGCACCGGCACGTTGCGGGCGGACGCCGACCCCAGCCAGGTCGAGGAGGTGGCGGCAGTCGTCAAGCGCAGCCGGTTGAAGCCGCTGCTGGCCCTGGCGCCCTACGTGGTCCGCTATCGCGGTCGCGCGATGCTCGCCCTGATGGCGCTGATCGTCGCCGCGGTCACTACGCTGATGGTGCCGATCGCGGTTCGCAGGCTGATCGACTTTGGTTTCAGCGCCGAAGGCATCGAGTTGATCAACAGTTACTTCACCGTGATGCTCGGCGTCGTTGCAGTGCTCGCGGTCGCCAGCGCCGCCCGCTACTATCTGGTGATGACGATCGGCGAGCGGATCGTCGCCGACGTCCGCCGCGACGTGTTCCGGCATCTCACCGCATTGTCGCCGGCGTTCTTCGATTCCGCCCGCAGCGGCGAATTGATCTCGCGGCTCACCGCCGACACCACCCAGATCAAATCGGCGGTCGGCGCCTCGGTGTCGATCGCACTGCGCAACATGCTGCTGTTCGCCGGCGCGATCTCGATGATGGTGATCTCGAGCCCGCGGCTGTCCGGCTTCGTGCTGGCGGCGATTCCGCTGATCGTGATTCCGCTGGTGGCGTTCGGGCGCTGGGTCCGCCGGCTGTCGCGCAACGCGCAGGATACGCTGGCCGATGCCTCGGCCTACGCGGCCGAACTGGTCGGGGCGATCCGCACGGTGCAGGCCTATACCAACGAGCGGGTCGCCAATGCCCGGTTCGGCGGCGCTGTCGAATACTCTTACGATGCGGCGCGTCGATCGACCGCGGCGCGGGCCCTACTCACCGCGATCATCATCTTCATCGTGTTCGCCAGCGTGGTGGCGATCCTGTGGGTCGGTTCTCACGACGTCGCCACCGGCGCCATCACCCCCGGCAGGCTCGGCCAGTTCATCCTGTACGCGGTGTTTGCCGCCTCCAGCCTCGGTCAGCTCAGCGAGGTGTGGGGCGAAGTTTCGGCGGCCTCCGGCGCAGCCGAACGGCTGTTCGAGATTTTGCGGGTGAAGCCGGAGATCGCAGCCCCGGCGCAGCCCAAGGCACTGCCGATGCCGGTGCGCGGCGAGGTGGTTTTCGACAATGTCAGCTTCTCCTATCCGACTCGTCCGGACTTCCTGGCGCTGGACGGCCTGTCGCTGACTATCAAGGCCGGCGAGAAGGTGGCGATTGTCGGACCTTCCGGGGCCGGCAAGAGTACGCTGTTCCACCTGCTGCTGCGGTTCTACGATCCGAAATCCGGCAAGATCGCGCTCGATGGGGTCGCCATCGACACCGCCGATCCGCAGGCGGTGCGCGAGCGGATCGCGCTGGTGCCGCAGGATTCGGTGGTGTTCGCCGCGACCGCGCGCGACAATATCCGGTTCGGCCGCGACGACGCCAACGAACTCGATGTCGAGCGCGCGGCGCAGCAGGCCCATGCCACCGAATTCATCTCGCGCCTGCCGGAAGGCTTCGACACCAAGCTAGGCGAGCGCGGCGTAACGTTGTCGGGCGGCCAGCGTCAGCGCATTGCCATCGCCCGCGCCATCCTGCGCGACGCGCCGCTGCTGCTGCTCGACGAGGCGACCTCGTCGCTCGATGCCGAAAGCGAGGTGCTGGTGCAGACTGCGTTGCAGCAGTTGATGCGTCATCGCACCACGCTGGTGATTGCCCACCGCCTCGCCACCGTGCTGTCTTGCGACCGCATCGTGGTGATGGAACACGGCCGGATCGTCGAGCAGGGCACCCACGCCCAACTCGTCGCCCGCGGCGGTCTCTACGCCCGCCTCGCCAAGCTGCAGTTCGAGGCGGCGTAGGTTCGCGTTTACTCCGAACGGCTGGGTAGGTTCGGATCTCGCGCGGCATGACGGACAGCGTGGATGGTGATCTCGTCTGCGCCGACCTCGGAGAAGATCAGATACGGATAGGGCGTCGTGACCAGACGCCTGACCGCTGCGTCGTCTGTCCGCGTGCCCACTCTCGGATACGTGCGAAGCAATTCGATTGCGCTTCGAATTCGCACTTGGACACGCTTTGCGCCGTGCGGCGATTGTTCGGCAATATAGGCGAGGATGGCACTGAGATCGGCGGGCCGGCTCGGTGAACCGGACCTTCACAGGTCGTACTTGGTCCAAAGCATGCGGACATCTTCATCGGAAGCGAAGGCTCCGCGCTTGGCCGCGGCTTTCGAGCGTTCGATTGCGGCGCGCTCGTCGTCCGACAGCTCGACAACGACGTTATCGTCGCCGGTGAGCTGCAGCACCACCCGCGCAATATCGTCCTGCAGTTCGGCAGGAAGACTGCGGGCCACTTCCAGCGCCTGATCGAGCAGCTTGGTCATCGCCTGAGACTAGCAATTCTCGGCAGCTTGCGGAAGCTCAGGGACGCCACAGCATGTTCAGCACCGGCCGGCCGGAGCTGTTGAGCTCCTCGCCGGTCACCGCGAAGCCGTTGCGGCGGTAGAACTTGATGGCGCGGTAGTTGTCGGCGTTGACCTTGAGCGTGACCTCGGTCGGCGAACGGCGCTTGGCCTCATCGACCAGCGCCTCAGCGACACCCCAGCCCCAATGTTCCGGCTCAACCACGAGCTGGTCGAGATAGCCGGCCGCGTCGATGGTGACGAAGCCGATGAGCGCGGCGCTCTGTTCGGCGACGATGATCGCGGCCTGCGGCACCAGCTCGGTGCGCCAGCGCTCGCGCCACCAATCGACCCGCTTGGTGAAGTCGATCGCCGGGTAGGCGAGCTGCCAGGTCCGCAGCCACAGCGCGATCGCGGGATTTTCGTCGGCGGCAGTGTAGGGGCGGAGGGTGAAGTTGTGTGATGTCATCGCACGTACCATGAACCGTCATTCCGGGCCTGTGCTTCTGGCGCAGCGCATCCCGGAATGACGACGGAGAGGATATTTGCCGCCCAAGCTCACCGCTCCGTCAGCTTCAGTTCGATCCGGCGGTTGCGCCTGTAGGCGTCTTCGGTGTCGGCGGTGTCGAGTGGCTGGAATTCGGCGAAGCCGGCGGCGACCAGGCGCTGCGCCGGCACGCCGCGCGACATCAGATATTGCACCACCGAGATGGCGCGGGCGCTCGACAGCTCCCAGTTCGACCTGAACGCACCGGTGATCGGCCGCCTGTCGGTGTGGCCGTCGACACGCACCACCCAGGGCAGCTCGGCCGGGATTTGCTTGTCGAGCTCCTTCAGCGCGTCGGCGACCTTGTCGAGCTCGGCACGGCCTTCCGGCAGCAGCAGCGCCTGACCGGTATCGAAGAATACTTCGGACTGGAAGACGAAGCGATCGCCGACGATGCGGATGTCGGGCCGGTCGCCGAGGATGGCGCGCAGCCGGCCGAAGAACTCCGAGCGGTAGCGCGACAGCTCCTGCACCCGCTGCGCCAGCGCGACGTTCAGGCGCTGGCCGAGGTCCGCGATTCTGCTCTGGGACTCCTTGCCGCGCTTTTCGGATGCGTCGAGCGCGTCTTCCAGCGCGGCGAGCTGGCGGCGCAGCGCGGCGATCTGCTGGTTCAGCACCTCGACCTGCGCCAGCGCGCGCGACGAGATCTGCTTCTCCGAATCCAGTGCCTTGTTCAGTTCGCCGGCGCGGCCGGCGGCGTCGTTGCCGGCGCCGGCGAGGCCGTCATACAGGCCCTTGACGCGGTCGCGCTCGCTCTCGGCGGCCGACAATCCCGCGCGCATCTGCGCGAGCTGTTCTTCGAGATTGAGCTTGCCGAGCTTCTCGAGCGACAGGATGTCGTTGAGCTGTGCGATCCTGGCATTCAGCTCGGCCAGCGCCTTGTCCTTGCCGGTGACCTCCTGCGACAGGAAGAACTGCACCACGAGAAATACCGTGAGCAGAAACACGATGCCGAGGATCAGCGTCGACAGCGCGTCGACGAAGCCGGGCCAGTAGTTGAAGCCGGACTCCTGCCGGCGGCCACGGGCGAGCGCCATCAGCCCTTCTCCGGCTGGCGCACCAGTTCGGTCAGCAGTTCCTTGATTTCGCGGTTCTGTTCGCCCTGGGCGTCGGCCCATTCGCGGATCATCTGCTGCTCGTTGCGCATATGCGCCACCAGGCTCTGGATCGCGTTGGCGAGGTTGGCCATCGCGGCGGTGGTGGCGCGGTTGGCGCCGCCGTCTTCCAGCGTCAGCCGGAGCCGCTCCAGCGCGGCTTGCAGATCCGCGCTGCCGGCGAGCACGCCGTCTCCCGTCTGGCCGCGCACGGCCGAGGCCAGCCAGTCTTCGAGGTCGGTATAGAACCGATTCTGCGCCTGGCTGGATTGCAGGTCGAGAAAGCCGAGGATCAGCGATCCGGCGAGACCGAACAGTGACGACGAGAACGAAATCCCCATGCCGCCGAGCGGCGCGGCGAGCCCCTCCTTCAGCGTGTCGAACAGTGAGCCGGCATCGCCGGTGACCTTCAGGCTGCCGATCACCGCGCCGATCGAGCCGACGGTTTCGATCAGGCCCCAGAACGTGCCGAGCAGGCCGAGGAACACCAAGAGCCCGGTCATGTAGCGAGAGATGTCGCGGGCCTCGTCGAGCCGTGTCGCGATCGAGTCGAGCAGGTGCCGCATCGTCTGCGGCGAGATCGCGATCCGTCCCGAACGTTCGCCGCCGAGGATCGCCGCCATCGGCGCCAGCAGGCTCGGCCTTCGGTCGAGCGCCAGCCCGGGATCGTTGAGGCGGAAATTGTTGACCCAACTGACCTCGGGATACAGCCGGACCACCTGGCGGAAGGCCAGCACGATGCCGATCACCAGCACCGCGCAGATCAGGCCGTTGAGGCCCGGATTGGCCATGAACGCGGCCAGGATCTGCTTGTACAGCACCACCACGATCAGCGCGCACAGCACCAGGAACACCAGCATCCGCACCAGGAAGATTCGCGGCGACGACAGCTTGTCGAGTTCGATCTCCATCGCGCGGTGCGGGGAAGGGCCTGAAGCCATCGTCGGTTCTGTCTCCGGTTTGCCGGAAGCGGCTGTTTCACCCAATATGGCACAGCGCGGCCCGGAAGGAAGCCGCCGCGGCGGTTATCCGCGTCCGCGTGGGCCGAGGAACTCGAATCCGAAACGTCGACGCGGCCAAGACGTATCTGCCGGTTCAGCATGGCAGTCGAACGACGGGTGGATGATGACAGGTGTGTATCTCGGAGCGCTGGCGGGAATCGCGGTGGCGCTGGCGGTGCTGATGGCGGGCGCCTGGGTGGTGCAGCAGCGCACCGGCAATTCCGGCTGGGTCGACACCTGTCTCTTATACACAACTCCGAGCCCACGAGACGCTCA
>NZ_QPFS01000006.1:0-72914 GCF_010906995.1 Rhodopseudomonas sp. WA056
GATGTAGGGTTTGTCCATCTGGTGCGTCTGGGCCCTGTGCGGGCGATCAGCCCGTGGTGGATGTGGCCGGACTTGATCCGCCGTCCTTGAATCGAGTGCTGGCGATCGCGAGGCTCCAAGTCAAGCCCAGCAGCAGGAAATAGTGCCGCCAGTGGTCGGTGTCGATGATGAAGCTCTCCAGCAGCGTCACGATCATTGCGGTGGCCACGACGATGGTGACGGGCTGCCACGGTGTGCGCACGAACACGGCGCGCAGACCATAGGCAGCGGTCACGAACACGAGAGCCGGATACAGTGTGCCACTGATCCAGCCGCCCGACATGAAGGCGTTGAGGAACGAGTTGTGAGTGTCCTCCGGAAAGTACCGGCGGAATTGCAGCGGCCCGATTCCGGTCGGGTAGTCCAGCGCCATCTTGGCGCCGAGCAAATGGCGGCCGAAGCGGCCGAACCGGCCGCTGTCGTAGGGCTGCGCCAGGCTGGCGCGCTCTCTGAACAGAGCGTCGATGCGATCGAACGACAGCAGCACCGCGACGGTGGCGCCGAGCACCGCGAGAGCGAGTGCCGCGAGCACGACGATCCGCAGCCGCCGTTGTTGTGTGGGTGCGGTGATGAACATCAGCGCCACGGTCAGCAGCGAGGCGCCGGCCAGCATGCCCCAGGCCGCGCGCGAGAAGGCCAGGAAGATCGCCAGCGAAATGATGCCGAACGCGACACCATTGCGCATCATCGTCCAGAACGGGCCTTCGATCGCCCGCTGCAGGCTGTAGATCGCCGGAAAGATCAGAAACGCGCCGAGCACGTTCGGATCCTTGAAGGTGCCCCGGGCGCGGCCGGCGTATGTCAGCAAATCCTGGCCGCCCGGCAGCAAATTGAAATAGCCGGCGATGCCGGCCAGCGAGGCGATGATGCCGCCGATCAGGTAGCCGTTGGCGATCGCTTCTGCACGTTCGCGGGTGTCTTGCAGGCACACCATCGCGAAGAACACCGCGGTCACCGCCATGTACCACGAGGTCAAAATCCAGTTCAGAATGATGGAGTCGTTCATCAGTCCGACCGCGCCGATGCTGTAGCCCAGTTCGATCCCCAGCAACAGGCCGACCGGCACGATCAGAGCCGGTGCAACGCGCAGTCCGCCGGTGACGGCGAACACCGCAAGCGCCAGCACGATGACGATCTCGTAGGGGCTCGGCTCGATGAACACGATCGCGCCGCTGGCGCCGACCAGCCACAGCAGGCCGAGCTGCAGCGCCTTGAGCTGCGGGGCATCGGTCGAAGGGGCGGCGCGGCGCGGCGCGAAGGCAAAGTCGGTCATCGGTTCAACCTTGCATCGCTCGATTTGGAAGGACTTCGTTAACCTTGCCGGAGGCGCTACCTCGGCGCCGATGGCAGCGCTCCGCGCGGACACGGCCGGCCCTCGGTTGCGAGTATGAAACGGCGGAATTAACGACAACTTATCGCTAATGCCGACAACCGCGCCTTCCTATTCGCCGGCCTTCACCGACATCTCGGCTCGTGCGTGCGATCAGGTGCCGGTCTGGGCTGTCGAAAAATCCAGCAGGATGAAATGTGGAGGATTCGATCGGCAGAAGAGCTTTGTCGGTCCGGCGGCGAGAGCAGCAATGGTGCGCCGCCCGGCACGCCGCAGCCGGTGGTGGATCTGCTCAACCGCGAGATCAACGCGGCACTGGACGAACCGGCGATCAGACAGCGGATCGCCGCTCTCGGCGCGATCGCGCTACAGGGCGACGCCGGGCAGTTCGGCGCCATGCTGGCGGCGGAGACCGAAAGCTGGCGCAGGATCGTCGAGAGCACGAGCGTCCACAAGGAAGGCGGAGCCCGAAGCGACCGGCGCCTCTCTATTGCGCCACCCGCGGCACTGTGACGCCGGCTTGCAAATCGCCGGGCAGGCCCCGATATTTCCGGTCGCACGCGGTGTTGCGCAACAGGAGACGCCGGATGCCTTCGCTCCCCGAATGGAACGTCCCGGCCGCGATCCGGCCACGCTCGGCCGATTTCGGCTTCGATCTTGATCGCGCTCTGTCCGCAGTGCTCGGGCTGCATGCCATCATTCCGGCGGACGCCTACACGGCCGGCACGCTCGGCACCGAGCGCGCCGGCAACGGCGTGCTGATCGACGATGGCTTGGTGCTGACGATCGGCTATCTGATCACTGAAGCCGAAACCGTATGGCTGCATCTCGGAGACGGCCGGGTCGTCGAAGGCCATCCGCTCGGCTTCGATCAGGAAAGCGGCTTTGGCCTGGTCCAGGCGCTCGGCCCGATCGATCTGCCGCCGCTGTCGCTCGGCCGCTCAACGTACGCCAAAGCGGGTGAGCGCGTCATCATCGGCGGCGTCGGCGGTCGCACGCGCTCCGTCGCCGGCCGCATCGCCGCGCGCCAGGAGTTCGCCGGCTATTGGGAATATCTGCTCGACGATGCGATCTTCACCGAGCCGTCGCATCCGAACTGGGGCGGCACCGCGCTGCTGTCCGCGACCGGCGAATTGATCGGCGTCGGCTCGTTGCAGATCGAGCGCAGCGGCTCGGATGAACATTACAATATGAGCGTGCCGATCGATCTGCTACCGCCGGTTCTCGACGACCTGCGCAAGTTCGGCCGGCCCAACAAGCCGGTGCGGCCTTGGCTCGGGCTGTATTCGACCGAGATCGAGGACAAGGTGGTGGTGGTCGGGATTGCGCCGAAGGGGCCGGCGGCGCGCGCCGAGCTGAAGACCGGCGATGTCGTCCTCGCCGTCGCGGGCGACAAGGTCACGAGCGAGGCAGAGTTCTATCGCAAGGTCTGGGCGCTCGGTACCGCTGGCGTCGAGGTGCCGCTGACGCTGTTCAGCGGCGGCGCCACATTCGATGTGGTGCTGCATTCCTCCGATCGCGCCAAGTTGCTCAAGGCACCGCGGCTGCATTGAGCGAGCAGGCCTGCACGTTGGGCAGGCGTTTCAGATGGACAGGCGTGACATCAGTTTCCACCAACGTCATTGCCGGACTTGATCCGGCAATCCATCGTCTCCGCAAAGTCGTAGCAAGCCCGCTTCGCGCGCGATGGATACGCGGGTCAAGCCCGCGTATGACGTCAGTATCGGGGAGAGGCACTGCTCTCCTCTCCCCTGGTGAGGTTCTGAATCACTTCCCCGGAATCTGGTCGTCGATGCCTTTGACGTAGAAGTTCATGCCGCGGATCTGGCCGTCGTCGAGCTGATCGCCGCCTTTGCACTCGACCTCTTTGCCATCCTGATCGACGATCGGGCAGGCGAACGGCTTGATGGTGCCGGCGACGATGCCGGCCTCGGTGTCGGCGGCGAGCCTCTTCAAGTCGTCCGGCATGTTGGTGTAGGGCGCCATCTGGATCATCTTGTCCTTCAGGCCTTCCCAGATATCCTGCGACGCCCAGTTGCCGTCCATCACCGCCTTGACGCGCGACACGTAGTACGGTGTCCAGTTGTTGATGATGGCGGTTAGCTGTGCCTTCGGACCGAACTTGATCATGTCGGAATCCTGCCCGAATGCGTGGATGCCGCGTTCGTTGGCGATCTGCATCGCCGCGGCGCTGTCGGTGTGCTGCATGATCACGTCGGCACCCTGGTCGATCAGCGCTTTGGCCGCGTCGGCTTCCTTGCCGGGATTGAACCAGGAGTTCACCCAGACGATCTTGATCTTGATGTTCGGATTGATCTTTTGCGCCGCCAGCATGGTCGCATTGATGCCGGAGATCACTTCGGGCACCGGAAACGAGCCGATATAGCCGAGCACGCCCTTCTTCGAGACCTTCGCGGCGATCATGCCCTGGATGATGCGGCCTTCGTAGAACCGGCCCGCATAGGTCGACACGTTGGGTTCGCGCTTGTAGCCGGTGGCGTGCTCGAACTTCACGTCCGGATATTTCTTGGCGACCTTGATCACCGAATCCATATAGCCGAACGAGGTGGCGAAGATCAGCTTGTTGCCGGCGCGGGCGAGCTGCTCGATCGAGCGTTCGCCGTCCGGGCCTTCGCCGACCTTTTCCAGGACGGTGGTTTCGACACGATCGCCGAATTCCTTGATGATCGCCTGGCGCGCCTGATCATGCTGATACGACCAGCCGAAGTCGCCGACCGGGCCGACATAGACGAAGCCGATCTTCAGCTTGTCCGGTTTGCTCTGGGCCGCCGCAGCCGTCAGCCCCATGCTGCTCGCCGTCAGCACCAGCGCCGCCGCCATGATCGCCTTGTTCATCCGATTCTCCGCTTCATCGTTCGGGGATCGTCTTATGAGAGCCCCGCGCCCCCGTCGCGCGGCCCTCGGATCTCGTCTCTAGCGCTCCGGCACGAATACGGTTCCGAGCGCCGCGGGCGCCACCGACCCGCCACGGCGGACGCGCGAGATCAGCACCAACACCAGCACCGTGGCAAGATAGGGCAGCGCCGACATTAGTTGCGACGGAACGCCAAGACCGAACGCCTGGGCGTGCAATTGCAGGATCGACACCGCGCCGAACAACGCCGCTCCGGCAACCAGCCGGCCGGGCCGCCACGAGGCGAACACCACCAGGGCCAGCGCGATCCAGCCGCGGCCGGCGGTCATGCCGGGGGCGTAGAACGGCGTATAGGCGAGCGTCAGATAGGCGCCTGCGAGCCCCGCGCAGCCGCCGCCGAACAGCACCGCCAGCGTCCGGATCGCCGCGACATTGTAGCCCAGTGCATGCGCCGAGGCCGGATCGTCGCCGACCGCGCGCAGGATCAGTCCTGTTCGGGTGCGGGTCAGCACGTAGGCAATGGCCGCGATCAGCCCGATCGCCAGATACACAAGCGTATCCTGGCCGAACAGCAGCTTGCCGATCAGCGGGATGTCGGTGAGCCACGGCAGCGACAGATGCGGTGCGGCGGTGATGTTCTCGCCGACGAACGGCGCACCGATCAGGCCGGCGAGACCGGTGCCGAGGATCGTCAGTGCCAGGCCGGCGGCCACCTGATTGATCGCGAGCCCGATCGCCGCTGCTGCGAACAGCGCTGCAAGTGCGATGCCGGCCACGATGCCGCACAGCGCGCCGATCGCGGTCGAGCCGGTCGTCCAGGCGCCGGCGAAGCCGCATACCGCCCCGATCAGCATCATGCCTTCGACGCCGAGATTGAGCACGCCGGCGCGCTCGGCGACCAGCTCGCCGCTCGCCGCCAGCAGCAGCGGCGTCGAGGCGGTGACGATCGACAGCAGGATCGCTTCAACGAGGTCCATGCAACGCCTTTCCTTGCGGGCCGCGCCAGCGGACGCGGTACAGGATCAACGAGTCGCAGGCGAGCACGTAGAACAGCAGGATTCCCTGGATCACACCGGTCATATCCTGCGGCAGTTTCAGCGCGATCTGCGCCTGCTCGCCGCCGATGAAGGTCAGCGCCAGGAACAGCCCGCTGGCGAGGATGCCGAGCGGATTGAGCCGGCCGAGAAACGCCACGATGATCGCGGTGAAGCCATAGCCCGGCGAGATGTCCGGCTGCAGATGTCCGATCGGGCCGGCGACCTCGATGATACCGGCGAGGCCGGCCAGTGCGCCTGAAATCGCGAAAGTCGTCAGCACCAGGCGGTCGGAATCGAAGCCGGCGAACCGCGCCGCGCGCGGCGCAGTGCCGACCACGCGGATCTCGAAGCCCTTCAGCGTGCGGCCGAGCAGCACCGCTGCGGCGGCGACCGCGATCAGCATCAGGATCAGGCCGGCGTGGACGCGGCTGCCGCCGATCAGCAGCGGCAGCGTCGCGGCGGGATCGAACTCGGCGGTGGTTGGAAAGTTGAAGCCGGCGGGGTCGCGCCACGGCCCACGCACCAGATAATCGAGCAGCAGGCCGGCGACATAGACCAGCATCAGGCTGATCAGGATCTCCGACGCGCCAAACCCCACCTTGCACAGCGCCGGGATCAGGGCGTAGCCGGCACCGGCGAGCGCCCCCGCCAGCAGCATCGCCGGCAGCAGCCAGGGCCCGGGATTAGTCCCGTGCGTCACCACCGCCAGGCCGCTACCGGCGATCGCGCCGATCAGCAATTGGCCTTCGGCGCCGATGTTCCAGGCGTTGGCGCGATAGCAGAGTGCCAGCCCGACCGCGATCATCACCAGCGGCGAGGCCTTCACCGCGATCTCCTGCAGCGAATAGCCATCGGTGAGCGGCGTGATGAAATACACGGCCAGCGCGGTGGCCGGATTTTTGCCGAGCGCGGCGAACACGATCGTCAGGGTCAGCAGCGTCAGCGTGATCGCCAGAAGCGGCGAGGCGAGGGCGATCGCCACCGATCGTTCTCTGCGCCTCTCAAGCACCAGCGACATCGCGCACCTCCGTCGGCCAGCCGCTGCCGCCCATCAAAAGCCCGAGCTGATCGCGGCCGACCTCGCCGACGGGACGCGGCGGCGACAGCCGGCCGTGAAACATCACCGCGATGCGATCGGCGATCTCGATCAGTTCGTCCAGATCCTGACTGATCACCAGCACTGCCGCCCCGCGGGCTGCGAGATCGAGCAGTGCCTGGCGGATCGCACTGGCCGCGCCGGCATCCAGACCCCAGCTCGGCTGATCGACGACTAACAGGCGCGGTTCCCGCAGGATCTCGCGCCCGACGATGAATTTTTGCAGATTGCCGCCGGAGAGCCGCGCCGCTTCCGGATCGCGGCTGGCTTTGCGCACGTCGAAGGTCTCGCTGACCCGATCGACCAGCGCCAGCGCAGCGCCGCGGTCGACCAGGCCGAACCGCACCAGTCCCCCGTTTGCATGCCCGGTCAGCAGCGCGTTGTCGGACAGGCTCATCGTTGGCACGGTGGCATGGCCGAGCCGTTGTTCCGGCACGAAGGCGGCGCCGAGCCGGCGCCGCTGGTTGATCGAGAGGCTGCCGGCGGCCTCGCCGACAATCTTGATCGCATCCGATTGCGCGATTCTCGTCTCGCCGGACAGCGCCGCGAACAGCTCGTCCTGACCATTGCCGGCAACTCCTGCGATGCCGACGATCTCACCGCCACGGACTTCGAGGGAGAGGTCGCGCAGCGTCACGCCGTGCGGATCGTCGGGGCGCAGCGCAAGACCTTTGACGCTCAGCAACGGGCCGCCGATCGGATGGCTGGATTGTTTCGGCGCCGTCACGTCGCCGCCGACCATCATCCGGGCCATCGAGGCGGCGCTTTCCTGGCGTGGGTCGCAGCTTCCGACGACGCGGCCGGCGCGCAGGATGGTGGCGATGCCGGCAAGCCGCTTCACCTCGTCGAGCTTGTGCGAGATGTACAGCAGCGCGCGGCCACCCGCCTTCAGCCGTTCCAGCACATCGAACAGCCTGTCGGTCTCGGCCGGCGTCAGCACGGCGGTGGGCTCGTCGAGGATCAGAAGTTGCGGGTCCTGCAGCAACGCGCGGACGATTTCGATCCGCTGTCGTTCGCCGACCGACAATCGCCATACCTCGCGCTTGGGATCGAGCGGCAGGCCGTAGCGTTCGGCGATCTGCTCCAGTTCCGCCGCCAGCCTGCCGATCGAGGTGCTGCGATCGAGCCCGAGGGCCACGTTTTCGACGACGGTGAGATTGTCGAACAGGGCGAAGTGCTGCGACACCGCGGCGATGCCGCAAGTCCGCGCCTCCGCCGGGCCTGTGAACGCGATCGGCGTCCCGCGCCAAATCATCCGGCCGTCGTCCGGCTGCAGCAGCCCGGTGATCAGCTTGACCAGCGTCGATTTGCCGGCGCCGTTCTCGCCGAGCAAAGCGTGAACCTCGCCGCTGGCGATGTCGAGATCGATCGCCTGATTGGCGACAAAGCTGCCGAATCGCTTGGTCAGCCCGCGGCCCTGAAACAACGGCACTGGCGAATTGCGCTGGGCAGGATCAGAACAGGAGGCCATTCACCATCACATCGGCGGCAGGGTAATTCCGTAAGGTTCACCACACGGCAGGGGGACGCCCGCGCGCAGACAATGTAGTGGAAATCCGCGGCCGCGGCGATCCGTCATCCGTTCGTCGACTCCACGGCGTAGGCCGTCCTCTGTACCCTGGGAACCGTCATGGCCGTCCGTTTGATCATCGCCTGGGTTGTGCTTGCCGCCGCGATCGGGTGGGGTGCTTGGTTCGTTGCGCGCGGCTCGCGTCAGGCGCTGTGGTTCAGGGTCGCGGCTGCCGCGGTCGTCCTGATTGGATGTGCAGCGTCATTCTGGATGTACGGCGATCATCTCGATAAGACGCTTGGGGCGGTGATCGGCTATTTTCTGTTGTGGGGTTCGGTTTTCGTGCTGTCCGGAGCCTGCGCCGGCGTGGTCGTCGGTACGCTGATCGCGCTGCTCCTCGGATAGGAATGCGGCCGGCAGGCCGATGAAACCGATTGCGGCCACGATCGTTGTGCCAGACCCGCGCGGCGGGGCTCTGCGCCGCATGCTGTCGTTCGCCCTCGGAGGCCCGCCATGACCGTTCGTTTCGCCGCTCCAATTGTCGCTGCCGGTTTCGCCGGTGCGCTGCTGTTCGCTCCGACCGCTGGCGTCGCCGCGGGCGTGTTCGACGGTCTGGCGGGCTACTGGGCCGGCTCGGGACGGGTGCAGATGTCGGATGGCTCGGCCGAACGGATCCGCTGCCGTGCATCCTATGCGGTGGGCGGCGGTGGAAGGCTGATGCAGCAGAAGCTGACCTGTGCCAGCGCCAGCTACAAGTTCGATATCGCCAGCAATGTGGAAGAGACCGGCGGTCGCCTGTCCGGCACCTGGAGCGAGGCGACCCGCAACGTCACCGGCAACGTGTCGGGCACGGCGCGTGGGGGCAGCATCTCGGCGCAGGTCGGCGGACCGGGCTTCAACGCGTCGCTGTCGGTGGCGACCCGCGGAGCGTCGCAGTCGGTGACGATCGTGCCGCAAGGCAATGACGTCCGGCAGATCACGGTGTCGATGAAGCGGCGCTGAGCGTGCCGAAGTCGGCGGGTGCCGCGGCGCGCGCCATCGCTCACTCGTCGCCATGCCTTACGAGTCCGTAAGTAATCGGCTTGCTGCAGACGCTGCGCCGCGCTGATCGACGTCGTCCCTCGCGCGCGCGTGATAGCAGCTTGCCGAACGTTAATTTTCGGAACAGCTCGCCGTAAGGTCGCTCTCCTATATTCGGTCGCATCATTCACGCTCAGATCGACCAGATGGAGACCATGTCATGGAAGGCGACCACTTCGACCACGTATCAGTTCAAACCGAAGCTCATATCCGCAAAGTGTTGAGGCCGCGGCGTCTCTCGCTGCTGGCTTCCGCTGCCGGCTTGAGCATGGTGGTGGCGCTCGGCGGCGCCGGATTTCTCAGCCGCGAGATGCCGTCATTGACTTCGCCGGCCTTCGCTGCCGAGGGTGGCAAGCCGGCGCCGGCCGGCTTTGCCGATCTGGTCGCCAAGGTGAAGCCCGCGGTGATTTCGGTCCGGGTCAAGATCGACGAGGATCGCCAGGTTACGCCGCTGGTGCGCGACGATGGTGACGGCGATCAGATGCGCCTGCCGCGCGGCTTCCAGCAGTTCGAGCGTCAATTCGGTTTCCGTGGCCCCGAAGGCATGCCGAAGGGGCATCAGACGATCACCGGCGAAGGTTCCGGCTTCTTCATCACCGCCGACGGTTACGCGGTGACCAACAATCATGTGGTCGATCAAGCCAAGTCGGTGCAGGTGACCACCGACGACGGCACCATCTACACCGCCAAGGTCGTCGGTATCGACCCCAAGACCGATCTGGCGTTGATAAAGGTCGACGGCAAGAGCGATTTCCCGCACGTCAATTTCGCCGATTCCCCGGCGCGGGTCGGCGATTGGGTGATCGCGGTCGGCAATCCGTTCGGCCTCGGCGGCACGGTGACGGCCGGCATCGTTTCGGCGCGTGGTCGTGACATCGGCTCGGGCCCGTACGACGACTACGTGCAGATCGATGCGCCGATCAACAAGGGCAATTCCGGCGGTCCGGCGTTCGATACCAACGGCAATGTGATCGGCGTCAACACCGCAATCTACTCCCCGTCCGGCGGTTCGGTCGGCATCGGCTTCGACATCCCGGCGGCGACGGCGAAACTCGTAATATCTCAGCTCAAGGACAGGGGCTATGTCAGCCGCGGCTGGCTCGGCGTGCAGGTGCAGCCGGTGACGGCCGAGATCGCCGACAGCCTCGGCATGAAGCAGGCCCGCGGCGCACTGGTCGATAGTCCGCAGGATGGCAGCCCGGCCGCGAAGGCCGGCATCAAGGCCGGCGATGTGATCACCGCGGTCGATGGCAAGGAGGTCAAGGATTCGCGCGCGCTTGCCCGCACTATCAGCACGCTCACGCCCGGCTCCTCGGTGAAGCTCGACGTGCTGCACAACGGGCAGTCCAAGACCATCGATCTGACGCTCGCCGAAATGCCCGGTGATCATCAGAAGGTCGCGGACAACGGCGGCGCCGAGCGCGACCCCGGACGACCATATCTCGGCCTGCGCGTAGTGCCGGCCGGCGAGGTCGACGGTGCCGGCAAGGTCGGGGTGGTCGTCACCGGCGTCGATCCCGAAGGCCCGGCCGCCGACAAGGGCCTGCGCACCGGCGACGTGATCCTCGATGTCGGCGGCAAGACGGTCGCCAACACCGGCGATGTTCGGAACGCGCTGGTTGCGGCCAGTAAGGACGGTAAGAAGACCGTGCTGATGCGGGTGAAGACCGCGGACTCGGCGGCGCGCTTCGTTGCGGTGCCGATCGCCAAGGGATGAGCGACCCATCCCTGACCTGTTGGATGAGGGGGGCTCCGCGCCGCCCTCATTCGTTTGCCCCTCGCTGCGAGCCGCCGAGATTTCATCCTACCGTCGTGGGCTAGCCGCTTCTGTTCCGCGACGGGAACCCTTGCGGAGGTCTCGACTTATGACTCGTAACCCGCCTTCGTCTCGCCGGCCCCTGCGGCGACCCAGCGAGGAATTGGATTGAGCGCGCGCCTTCGAAAATTGATCGACGATCTCGCCGAATCGTTCTGGCTTCTCCCGGCGCTGCTGGTGGCGTTCGGCGTGATCTCGGCCTGGGCATTGGTCGGGGTCGATCGCGATGGCATCGTCCCCGATTGGGCGGAGGGGTGGCTATACAACGGCGGCGCCACCGGGGCGCGAACCCTGCTCGGCGCGGTCGCCTCCTCCACCATCAGTGTGGCCGGCACGGTGTTCTCGATCACCATCGCGGCGCTCTCGCTGGCGGCAGGCCAGATGGGACCGAGGCTGCTACGCAACTTCACCCGCGACCGCGGCAATCAGGTCACGCTCGGGATTTTTCTTGGGACCTTCTGCTATGCGCTGGTGGTGCTGCGCAGTGTCCGAATGCCGGACGAGGGCGCCTTCATTCCGCACCTCGCGGTCAGCGTCGGCATCGCGCTCGCCTTCGTCTGCGTCGCGACACTGGTGTACTTCGTCGGCCATATGTCGGGCCGGATCAATGTCGATACGGTAATCGGCCTGGTCAGCGAGGATGTCCACAACGTGATGCGGACGCTCGCCACCGACGACCGCCAGCCTGCTCCGCCGCCGCCCGCGTTCTGGCACGGCGCGGAGCCGGTCGAGGACGAGCGTCGTGGCTACTTGCAGCAGCTCGACGAGGACGGGCTGGCGGAATGGGCCTGCAAACACCACACCGCGATCAGGATGTTGGTACGGCCGGGAGACTACGTGTTTCCCGGTGCGCCGATCGCGATGATCAAGCCGTTGCGGGACGGGGCGACCGAAGCGATCCGCAACGCGACCGCGCTGAGCCCGCAGCACACCAGCTCGACCGATTTGCTGTTCGCAGTCCGCCGACTGGTCGAGGTCGGCGTACGCGCGCTGTCGCCCGGCATCAACGATCCGCACACCGCGATCAGCGTACTCGATCGGCTCGGTTCGGCGCTGTGCGAGATGAAGCCGCTTCGGCTGCAGACCGGTGTTTCGATCAGGGACGACCATACTGTGCTCGTCGTGCCCCACGTCTGCTACGACGAACTGGTCGACGCGATGTTTCACATGATCCGCCAGAACGCAGCCGGCAAGCCGTCGATTCTGATCCGGATGATCGAGGTGATGACCTCGGTGGTGAGTTGCGAGCGGGATCCGGATCGGATGGAGGCAGTGCGCAAGCACGCCGATCTGGTGATGCGCGACGCCGAACGCGATGTCGGCTCGCCCAGCGACCTCAGCGACATTCGCGCCCGGCATCGCGCCTTCGTCGACATGATTGCGGAGGGGCCCGCCGGCCGCCTCGAAATGGCTTAGTCCGTTGCCGAAGAGGTGGAAACCGGTTCGCGTGACGAAGACGCGTCAAAGCAAACAACCAGAGCTGCTGTCCTGATTCAATCAGAACCCGAGCCCTAGCGTGCGCCACCTGCGAGGTCGAGAATTCGTTGCCGGCGCCGGCTCGCGGCAGCGTCGATCAGCATCCGCGCCGCCCAGCGATACACGTTCCACTCTCGGATCTGCTGCCGCATCGCCCGCATCCGCTCCTGCTGCTCGCGGTCCGGCATCCGCAGCGCGGTATCGAGCGCGGTAGCCATCTCGTGAAGATGGTACGGATTGACGATCAGCGCCGCGGCCAGCTCGCGGGAAGCGCCGGTGAAGCTCGACAGCACCAGCACGCCGCGCTCGTCGTCGCGCGCCGCGGCGAATTCCTTGGCGACCAAATTCATGCCGTCGTGCAGGCTGGAGACGACGCAGCAGTCGGCGGCGCGGAACAGCTTGAACACTTCGGCCGCGCCGTGGTGGCGGATCAGCAGCCGGATCGGCGTGTAATCTGCCGCGCCGTGGCGCGCATTGATTTCTTCGGCGAGCGCTACGGCGTCGTCTTGCAGCGACGAGTAGCTGGACAGTTTGCTGCGGGTCGGCGCCGCCACCTGCACGAACACCAGTCGGCCCTTCCAGTTCGGCTGCCTGGTCAACAGATCGTCGACGGCACGCATCCGGTCCAGAATGCCTTTGGTGTAGTCGAACCGCTCGATGCCGACGGCGATCCGGGTCTCGGGTGCAAGGCCGAGTGCCTCGCGCACCTCGGCGCGGCAGACCTCGACCGGCGGCTGGCCTTCGAGCGCCGCCGGCGGCCACTCGATCGAAATCGGATAGGCGCGCACCATGGTCTCGTGGCCGCCGAGCGTCACCGTGGCGTGCTCGCGATCGATCCGGCTCTCGATGAAGCGGTCGACGGTCTCGAAGAAGTTGTTGCAGTGGAATTGGGTGTGGAAGCCGAGGATGGTCGAGCCGAGCATGCCGTCGATGATCTCTTCCTTCCACGGACAGATGCTGAAGGTCTCGGCGTTCGGCCACGGGATGTGCCAGAAGGTGATGATCGTCGCCTTCGGCAATTTGTTGCGGATCATCCGCGGCGCCAGCGCGAAATGATAGTCCTGCACCAAAACGATCGGGTTGTCGGTCCTGGCTTCCTGAACCACGGCATCGGCGAAACGCTCGTTGATCGCCTGATACAGGCGCCAGTCGTTCTCGCGGAAAGTGGGGCGCACGAAGGCGATGTGGCACAGCGGCCAGAGTCCTTCGTTGGCGAAGCCGTAATAGAATCCCTCCTGCTCCTCGTCGGTGATCCAGATTCGCCGCAGGCTGTAGGCGGGGCGATCCGGCGGAACCTCGATTCGGTCGTGGCGATCGACCGTCTCGCGATCGGCGCTGCCGCTGCCGTGCGCGATCCAGGTGCCGCCGCAGGCACGGATCACCGGCTCCAGCGCGGAGACGAGACCGCTCGCCGGCACCTGGACCGACACCACGTCGCCGTCGCGATTGTGGATGTAAGGCTCGCGATTGGAGACGATCAGCACCTCCGCTTCGGGCAGCGAGTCGCGTAGCAATTGCTGCAACGTCGTGGGCGACCATTCGATCTGCGTGGCATTGATCGCGCTGCGGCCGATCTCGACATCGCTGAGCAGCTTCTTGATCTGCAGATCGATCGCACTGTGGTCGCGCGCCGCGGCGAGCGAACTGGTTCCGGTGCGGACGTCGTCGACGGCGCGACGCAGTGATTCCATCCAGCCGCGCAGCGTCATGAAGACGAAAACCATCGCGCCGCCTGCGATCGCGACGGCGACGCCGAGCAGTGCGGCGATGATCAACGCGCGCGCTTCGCCCGAGCGTTTGTCGATGAAGCTCAGATCGTGCAGGATGACGAGATAGGACTTCGCGCTGCCGTGCGTGATCGGAAACGCGCCGACCATGATGCGGTGGCTGTCGATCGCGATCGTCGAAAAACTCTCGGCGTCCGAGCGCGCAACCTTCTCGCAGGAGAACGCCGCCGGCATCATTTTGGTCGGCGAGATCAGCCGGTCCTGAGGTCCACACAGGCCAACCGCGAGAATGCGTTGATCGAGCGCGATGGCGCTGAACAGCAGCGAGAGTTGAACGTCGTCGTTCTCGACCATTGCGGAGATCACTTGGGTCTGTACGGCGTGGTACACAAGCCGTGACCGTGCTTCGACATCGTTACGAGACCACTGCTCGATCAGGCGCTTCGAGAACGGTGCGATCGCCAGCCCGAGCACCACGGTCACGGCGATTCCGAGGCCGAGATATTTCAGAGCGGTCTTGGTGCGCTGCATCTGCGGCCGATCTCCTGTCGCGGTTCGCAGGCTGTCTACACCACGGGGCGCCGGGCGTCAGGCCCGTTTCTGCACCGCGCTGGAAGCGCTGGCTCGCATCGCAATCGCTGTAAGCCCGAACGAGATGGATCGATCGGTCGTGTGCTGCCGAAGCACGGCAGCGCCGCAACGCTCTCCAGCAAGATCAGCTACTCGCCGAGTCGCGTCGCGTGTGTACTTCGATGAAGCTCATCTCGGTCTCGACCGGACGGAGGCAGCCGCTCAGCCGCTCGAACGACGCGTGCGGTCGCGTCGATTATTGGAGGTCTCCCTCCATCTATTTGTGGAACCGAGTTGTGTGCGGTCGCAGACGGAGCCACTGGGTCGCACCCGGATGACGGAACGGTCGCTGGTATCGGCCGTTGTCGCCGCACATCGTCTGCCGGCGCCGACCTGTCGCAGACGTCTCGATCGCTCGAAAGCCAGGGAGAATTATTGATGAAGATCTCGCATTTGCTACCCGCAGCCGCGCTGGTGATCGGTTCACTGGCAGTTGCGTCCGCCCCGGCGGCTGCTGCGCCGACGATGGCCGGTGCGGCCGCGCATCAGGCGCCCGCGGCCGCTCAGCAGGTGCAGTGGCGCCACCACGGTCCTCGTCACGGCTGGCATGGCCACCATCGCGGCGGACGCCACGGTGGTTACTACCACCGGCACCACGGCGGCTACGGCTGGGGCCCGGCAATCGGCGGGTTGGCAGCGGGCGCCATCATCGGTGGTGCGATCGCCAACAGTCAGGCCCAGGCACGCGGAGCGGATGCCCACGCCTACTGCTCGCAGCGTTTCCGGTCCTATGACCCCGCGTCGGGTACCTATCTCGGCTATGACGGTCGCCGGCATGCCTGCCCGTAACGGGTAGGTTTCTCGGAGCGTCTTGGAAGTCGAGTTCGGGTTCGAACCGGAATTGATCTAGCTGAGTGCGAACAGCCGCCCGGGCAATTGTCCGCGCGGCTGTTTGCGTCCGAATCTTATTCGGCGCCGTCGTCGGCCGGGCTGCGGTCGGCGAGGAAGTGTTTCACCGCGGCGATCATCACCACGAAGGTGGCAGTCCAGACGATCCGCGAGCCGTAGCGGTCGTGCGGGCCGGAGATGATGCCGCAGATCAGGGCGTTGCCGAACAGCGCCAGGGCCACGGTGCCGGCAAGCAGCGTCACGTCGTCGAGCCGGCGCTGCCATGCGGCGTGGCCGAGGAGCCCCAGCAACAGCAGCATCGAGCCCAGCGCGACCGGCACGTGCACCCAATTGACTGCGTTGAAATTGATATCCCAATGCTGCTGCTTTGCAGCACGCATGGCGGGCGCCTGATCGGGCATGTAGCGTTCGATGATGCCGTAGGTGTGCGGCAGCCAGCCGTTGGTGCCTTCGCCGGTGGCGACGTGCACGAGCTGGTCCCAGGTCGCCTTGGCGGCAGCCTTGAACTGCATCCACGGGTATGTCGTCAATGCCTGACGCGAGATGAACTCCATCTCGCCGCTCATTCCCTCGAAACGGCCGAGCTTGTCGAACATATTGTTGCCGCCCCAAAGAAAATCGTCGCCCGTTGGCGGCAATTCGTCCTTGTAGGGGCACAGCTTGAGCTGTTGCCGCGGGCAGTGGTCGTCGAGATAGCGTTTGACGATACCATCCTGCAGCATCCGACCGAACGCCACGCCGGAGCCGCCCGGCGTCCAGGTCAGCTTTCCGGACAGCGCATAGTTGCAGCCGAGCACCAGCAGCGCGCCGACCACCAGCGCCGAGCTGGCCTGGGTCAGACCGGCCGCGCTGATCCGGCCGCGCAACCAGGGCAGCAGCACCCAGCCGGCGGCGCACACGCCGGCGAGCACGATCATGGTGGCGCTGTGGGTCGAGGCCGCGAACGCTGTGAAAAGGAAAAGCAGGATCTTTTCGAGCGTCGTGATCCGGTCGCGATAGGCGATCAGCAGGAACAGCGACAGCAACGACAGCCCGGCAAAGATATCGGTCAGCAGCATGCTGGTGATCCACGGCAGCGCCGTGGTGGCGATCAGGCCGACCCCGATCGCGGCGAGCCGAAACGGCCCGGTGATGCCGAACACCCGCAGGGTCAGTTGGATGATCCACAGCGAGACGATCGCCTGGAAGGCGAGGTTGAGCCAGAATTGGGTCTGCTCGCCGAGATGAAGATAAATACCGTAGGAGGTCGACCGGTTGATAACCAGATAGCCCTCGTACCACCGGGCGAGGTAACCGCCGGTGTCGTATTGCAGTAGCGGGTAGCCGTTCCAGATGGCGGGAGCCAACAGCAGGAGCGGCAGCACGAACAGCGCGAGCCGTGCCGCATGGCCCCGGCGCAGTTGCGCGGTGAGAACTTTATTAGGAATGGACGTTTCCATCTCGACCGCTCTTGTCAGCGCTGCGCACCGTGCGACGTGGGCTACGGCTCCAATCGTGCCTCCCACAGCGTCCGCGGCGGCCCGCACCATAGTGATTTCCGTAGGCTTCACAAGCGCTTCGGGGGATCGTACGGGGTCGCCGGTCGGCGCAGATGAAGGACGAATGAGGTAGCTTTATGTCCCCATCCGCACCTTCCGGCGCTCCTGAGGCTTCGGCCGCAACCATAAGTCGCCGATGATGAACGAAGCCTGACTGATCGTGATGCCCGCAGAGACCCGGTGTTCGCAGCCCTGCCGAGATGGTTATAATTCGTGGACCGGTGCGGTCGTCTCCGGCGGGCGACCGCCCGTTCAGCGCCCGAAAGGACAGGAATGAAGATCAGGACCAAGCAATTCCGGGTCGAGGAGGGCACCAGTGTCGACCTCGCCAAATGGCCCACGAGGGTCGATCCGTTCTATGAATCCAAGGAGCATTACCAGGAAATGCTCCGCGCCCAGGTCCAGCGTCTCGCCGATCTGCAGCAACTGCTCTACGCCAGCAACCGCCATGCGGTCCTGCTGATCTTCCAGGCTATGGACGCCGCCGGCAAGGATGGGGTGATCCGCCACGTGATGTCGGGGATCAATCCGCAGGGCTGCCAGGTGTTCAGCTTCAAGCACCCCAGCGCGACCGAGCTGCAGCACGATTTCCTGTGGCGGACCACCCGCGACCTGCCGGAGCGCGGCCGGATCGGCGTCTTCAACCGATCGTACTACGAGGAGGTGCTGATCGTCCGGGTCCACCCGAACATCCTGCAGAGCGAGGCGGTGCCGAACGGTACGCATTTCGGTAAAACGTTCTGGCACAAGCGCTACCGTTCGATCCGCAATCTGGAGCAGCATTTGCACGCCAATGGCACCCGGATCGTGAAGTTCTTCCTGCATCTGTCGAAGGACGAGCAGCGCAAGCGCTTTCTGGCCCGGATCGACGAGCCCAAGAAGAACTGGAAGTTCAGCGTCGCCGACCTCGAAGAGCGGCGCTACTGGGACGACTATATGGAGGCCTATGAGAAGTGCCTCAGCGAGACCTCGAGCGCGGACTCTCCGTGGTATGCGGTTCCGGCCGACGACAAGGAGAATGCGCGGCTGATCGTCTCACAGGTGATCGCCGAGACCATGGAATCGCTCAAAATGAGCTATCCGGAGACCTCGCCCGCCCGGCGCAAAGAGCTATTACGGATGCGTCGGCAATTGTTGAAGTGAGGGGCGACGTCCGGCCGCGCCCGGCGGCTGGCCGCATGTGCCTGTCATGGTGATGACACGGTGCTGAGGTTACGGAGATCGAATGAGCTTGCAAGGTAAGAAGGGGCTGGTCGTCGGGATTGCCAACGACCAGAGCATCGCATTCGGCTGCGCGCGCGCGTTTCGCGATGCCGGTGCCGACATCGCTGTCACCTATCTCAACGACAAGGCCGCGCCTCACGTCACGCCGCTGGCCGAGCAACTCGGCAGTCCGATCGTGGTGCCGTGCGACGTTCGCGAACCGGGGCAGCTCGAGGCGGTGTTCGAGCGGATCAGGACGCAATGGGGGCGGCTCGACTTTTTGCTGCATTCGATCGCGTTCGCGCCGAAGGAGGACCTGCACGGCCGCGTGGTGGATTGCTCGCAGGCCGGCTTCGCGATGGCGATGGACGTGTCGTGCCACTCCTTCATCCGGATGGCCAGACTCGCCGAGCCGCTGATGCCGGACGGCGGCTGCCTGCTCACCGTGTCGTTCTACGGCTCGGAGAAAGTGGTCGAAGACTACAATCTGATGGGGCCGGTCAAGGCCGCGCTGGAGAGCTCGGTGCGCTACATGGCGGCCGAACTGGCGCCGAAGAAAATCCGCGTCCACGCGCTGTCGCCCGGGCCACTCATGACACGCGCCGCATCCGGCATCGCGCGGTTCGACGAACTCTTGGAGCGCACCCGCGCCCGGCTGCCGGCGCATCGGCTCGTCAGCATCGAGGACGTCGGCGCGGTCGCCGCCTTCCTGGTCGGCGACACCGCGCGGTCGCTGACCGGCAATATCGAATACATCGACGCCGGCTATCACGTGATCGGCTGATCGCTGTTCCGGCTGGAGAAAGACATGGAGTACATCCAAAATCGCACCTTCGACGAGATCGCGATCGGCGATACCGCGAGCCTGGTGCGAACGTTGACTTATCGCGACATCGAGGTGTTCGCGGTGATGTCGGGCGACGTCAATCCGATGCACGTCGATGCCGCCTTCGCCAAGAGCGATCTGTTCCATCAGGTGGTGGCGCACGGAATGTGGGGCGGATCGCTGATCTCGACGCTGCTCGGGACGCAACTGCCGGGGCCGGGCACGATCTATCTCGATCAATCGCTGCGCTTCGTCAGGCCGGTCGTGCTCGGCGATACCGTCGCCGTCACGGTAAAGGTGACAGAGAAGAATGCGGCCAAGAAGCGGCTGTTGCTGGACTGCCGCGCCACCAATCAGCGCGGCGAAGAGGTGATCACCGGCCTCGCCGAAGTGATCGCGCCTGTCGAAAAGATCTCGCGACCGCGCGTCCTGTTGCCCGAGATCGATCTCAACCGCACCGCGCAGCGCTACGAACGGCTGATCGAGATGACGCGCGGACTGGAGCCGATCCGTACCGCGGTCGTGCATCCGGTCGATACCGCGTCGCTGCTCGGGGCGGTCGAGGCGGCGCGCGAAGGGTTGATCGTGCCTGTGCTGGTCGGCCCGGAGGCCAAGATCCGCGCCGCCGCGACCCAGGCGGCGCTGGACCTGTCAGGTTACGAGATCGTGGCTGTCGAGCACAGCGACGCTGCCGCCGCAGCCGCCGTGGCGATGGCGCGATCCGGCGAAGTCGAGGCGTTGATGAAGGGCGCGCTGCATACCGACGAGCTGATGCGCGCGGTGGTCGACGGCGCTCGCGGCCTGCGCACCGCGCGGCGGATCAGCCATGTCTATGTGATCGACGCGCCCGACTATCCCCGCGCCCTGCTGGTCACCGATGCTGCGATCAACATCTATCCGTCGCTCGCCGACAAGCGCGATATCATCCAGAACGCGATCGATCTGGCTCATGCGCTTGGTATCGCCGAGCCGCGGGTGGCGATCCTGTCGGCGGTCGAGACCGTCACCGAGAGCATCCGCTCGACGCTGGACGCTGCTGCGCTGTGCAAAATGGCCGAGCGCGGCCAGATCAAAGGCGGCATTCTCGACGGGCCGCTGGCGTTCGACAACGCAGTGTCGGAAGAGGCCGCCAAGACCAAGGGGATCGTCTCGCCGGTCGCCGGCCGTGCCGATGTCTTCGTGGTACCGGACCTCGAGGCGGGTAATATGCTGGCCAAGCAACTCGAATATCTGGCGCACGCCCGGGTCGCCGGGATCGTACTCGGTGCGCGGGTGCCGATCATCCTCACCAGCCGCGCCGACAAGACGCTGGCACGGCTCGGCTCCTGCGCGATCGCGCTGCTCCTCGCCCGGCACAAGGCCGCGGCGCTGCCCAGCCTGTCCGGAGGTGCCGCGTGAGCGATGCCCTGCTGATCCTGAACGCCGGCTCCTCGAGCGTCAAATTCGCGTTGTACGACGCTCATGCCGAACCGACCGCCGAGTGCCTGATCTGTGAGGGCGGCATTGGCAGCCTGGGCCATCGCCCGCATTTCAAGGTGGTGAACAGCGACGGGACCACCAGGCACGACGCCTATCTGCCCGAGGGCTCAAGCCATGACGATGCGATGGCGGTGCTGCTGGACTGGATCGGGTCCACGTTCCCGGAGCAGCGGTTGGCGGCGGTCGGCCATCGCGTGGTCCATGGCGGGGCGCTGTTCGACGGGCCGGTCGAGGTCGATCCGGCGGTGATCGCCCAGCTCCGCGGCTTCGATATGCTGGCGCCGCTGCATCAGCCGCACAACGTCGCGGCGATGGAGGCGCTGGCGAAGCTGCATCCGAACCTGTCGCAGGTCGCCTGTTTCGATACCGCTTTTCACCATCCGCTGCCGGAGCTTGCCACCGCCTTCGCGCTGCCGCGCTGCCTGACCGAGCAGGGCGTGCGGCGCTACGGTTTTCACGGACTGTCCTATGAATATGTCGCCGGCCGGCTTCCGGACGTCGCCGGACAGGCCGTCGCGGACGGCCGGGTGGTGGTCGCGCATCTCGGCGCCGGCGCCAGCATGTGCGCGATGCAGCGCTGCCGGAGCATCGCCACCACCATGGGATTCACCGCGCTCGACGGCCTGATGATGGGTAGCCGCTGCGGCGAACTCGATCCCGGCGTGGTGCTGTATCTGCTCGAAGAGAAAGGCATGACGCCGCGTGAGGTCGAAGACCTGCTGTATCGCAAGTCCGGCCTGCTCGGCGTCTCCGGCATCAGCGACGACATGCGGACGTTGCTGGCGAGTGACGATCCCAGAGCGTGCGAGGCGATCGAGCTGTTTGTGTATCGGGTCGCACGCGAGCTGGGTTCGCTGGCGGCTGCGCTCGGCGGGCTCGACGCGCTCGTGTTCACCGGCGGTATCGGCGAGCACGCCGCGGAAATCCGCCGCCGGGTGTGCGCCCAGGCGGTGTGGCTCGGCGTCGCGCTCGATGACGAGGCCAATGCGAACCTGTCCGGCGCCGGGCGAATCAGCATGCCCGGCAGCAAGGTGTCGGTCTGGGTGATCCCGACTGATGAGGATCTGATGATCGCCCGCCACGTCTGGCGGCTCGCCGACGGCGGGCGCTGATCAGGCAACGTCGGCGCTGGTCTGTCCTATCGCCGGGACGGTTTGGTCATGCTCGGGCATGGTGCCGATCTCCGGCGCCAGCGGCGCATCATCGGTGCAGGAGGTGACCTCGCGAACTCGGCTCGGCCGGTTGCGCTTCACCGCATACAGGGCCTCGTCGGCCCTGCGCAGCAATTCGTCGAGCGTGAAGCCGTCGGTCGGTGCCAGCGCGCTGCCGAAGCTGGCGCCGAGCATCACCGCCTCGCCGGCGACCGCATAGGGCTCCGACAGCGACGCGACGATCCGCCGGCCGAGCCGATCGGCGTCCGCCGGATCCGAGACGTTGGCCCGGACCACGACGAATTCGTCACCGCCGATCCGCGCCGCGAGATCGTCGTCGGCGAGCAGTTCGGTCATCCGCCCGGCGACGATGCGCAGGATCTCATCACCGGCAGCGGGGCCGAACCGGTAGTTCGCCTCCTTGAAGAAATCCAGATCGAGGCTGATCACCGCAAAGCCCTCGCCGTGGCGCGCGAGCCGCCGGGCGAGCTCGTCGAAATGTTCGACCAGATGCCGCCGGTTCGGCAGGTTGGTCAGCGCATCGGCTCGGGCGAGCCGCGTCGCTTCGGCGCGCAGCGTCAGTTGCTCGGCGGTGGTGGCGTGAATGTAGTCGATCAGTTCGAGACCGCCGAATGCGAACAGCAGGAACAGCAGCGCCTGCGCGCCGTGCATCAGGTCGAAATTCCACAGCGCCGCCGCGATCGCCGGCGTCACCGACACCACCAGCGAGGCCTGCACGATCCAGGGCCGGATCGAAAACCGCGTGGTGGTGCCGGCGCAATAGCCGAACACCAGGCCCCCGGCGATCATGTGCGCGGCGAGGTCGGGCAATAGGAAGCAGCGCGTCGCGAAGGCGCCGACGCAGACCCCGGTCGATCACGCCGATGGCGAGCCGGCGCTCCCACAACATCGCCGTCGCGACATCGAGCGGTCGCCGCGCCACGGCACGGTCGAACGCGAAGCACAGCGCCAGCCGGCCGAGCGTCACCGCCATGCCGGTGACGCCGATCACCGCCATCACCGCGTCGCGGGTCTGCCAGGCGACGGCGAGGCCCGTGCTCAGCGTCGCGCAGCCGACCACCACGATCGGCCAGCGCGCGGTGTACAGCAACCGAACGAATTCGATGTAGACGGCGTTCGCGATCTTGCTGTTCGCGGTCATCGGAGGGGGTCGATCTCGCAGCAATGTGCCGCGAGAGGCCAGTGCCCGTTGCGACAGCGCGATACCTATTCCTGCAATGCTGAATCCGGGGTGAAACCGGTTCCGCCGGGCGAAGCGTGGTGAATCGCCGCTTAATCGCGGCTCCGTTGCCCCGGTGTCGGCGGTGATTGTTGCAGGCCGAGTGCGGGATCTACTCGGCCACGCCGGAGCGCAGTTTGAAATGGCCGTAGCACGATGCGATCGGCTCGGCAGGATCGCGCTGATAGGCCTGTGCTTCGAACGCCACCACGCGGCGGCCCTGCTTGACGATCGAGACCTTGGCGAAGGTGTCGAGCGGCCGGCCGGAGCGCAAGTAGTTCACCGTCAGACCGATCGGCTTCGGCGCGGCGGCGAGGCCCATCTCGCGCCGAACGCTGACGATCGCCGCCGTCTCGAGGAATGCACCGATCACGCCGCCGTGAAGCGCCGGGAGGATGGGATTGCCGACCAGCTTCGGATTGTAGGGCATCATCGCCCGCGCGTCGTCGTCGACCCGGATGCCGAGGAAGCGCGGATACGGGCTGATCGCCAGCGGCCCGTCGGGATCGTCCGGCGCCACCAGCTCCGGTGGGGAGTCCATCGTCACCTTCGGCGTCTGCCGTAGCATGTCGGTGCGGTTGGCGCCGATCATGAACATCGCGGTGGCGGTGGCGATCGGGACGTCCTCGGCGTCCTGATAGGCGGTGGCGCGAACGAACGCGATCGAGCGCGTGATGTGATAGCAATGGGCGTGGGCGCGCATCTCTTGTCCGGGCGTCGCCGGCCGCAAGTAATCGATCCGCAGATCGAGCGTGGCGATCGCGGCTGTCCCGGGCAGTGCGAGCTGCACCGCCATGCCGCAGCTTTCGTCGAGCATCGCGGTGACGACGCCGCCGTGGATGACCCCGGTCGAGACGTCGCCGACGAACACCGGGTGATACGGCAGGCTGCTCCACGCCTCCGCCGGCGCATAGCGGTCGAGCTGCAAGCCGATGATGGCGCCGTGGATCGAACGACGGTTCTGAATCATCCGCGCCTTGTCGTCGAACGACATCGCCGGACCGTGGATCGCTGGATCGGACATGAAGCGGTTCTAGCAAGTGCCCGCGCGCTCGCAAAGCGCTCCGGCGTTGGGCGACTACCATTTCGGCGCACGGCTGGTATGACTGTGAATGGCCGGAGTGGTCGCCAGGCGGGACGAGGATTTGAGAATGCGTCGACTGATCGTGATGGTGCTGGGGCTGGCGATGATGACGTCGCCGGCGGTCGCCGCCGATGCGGTGGTGAAGGACGGCGATACGGTGCAGCTCGGCGACAAGGTGTTCCGGCTGGAGGGGATCGATGCGCCGGAGCTCGATCAGCGCTGTGTCAACCAGTTCGCCGATCCGTCGGCCTGCGGGATCGAGGCCCGCGATGCGCTGGTCAAGCTGATCGGTGGCCGCAGCGTCGCTTGTCGCGATCTGGGGCCCGACCCGGTGTTCAAGGGAAGACGCCTCGGCACCTGCGCGATCGCCGGTGAGACCGACAGTCTCAGCCGCCGCATGGTGCAGGACGGCTTTGCACTGAACGCCGTCACCGGCGGCAAGGATCGTTTCGCCGGCGACGAGGCCAAAGCGAGGGATGAGCACAAGGGATTGTGGCAGGGCTGCTTCGTGGCGCCGAACGACTTCAGGCGCTGGAACAGGGACGCCGCGCTGCGCGGCGCCGCTTGTCGTGAGGACAAGCGCGCCGCGCTGATCGAAGCGATGTTTCCTGATACCCCGGCGATGCTGCCGGGCTGCACCATCAAGGGCAAGATCGCCAGACGAGCCCGCATCACCGGTAATGTCGGCCTGTATCAGATCCGCGGTTGTCCGAGCTACGCCAGCCTGACCAAACCGAACCGCTGGTTCTGCTCGGAGGACGACGCGCGCGCCGCCGGCTTCCGCAAGGCCTACAACTGCCGGATCAAGACGACGCCTTGATCAGTGCGAGGCGGTGCCGCGGCTGGTTTCGATCAGCTTGACCATCACCGTCAGCGCCAGATTGGTCGGGGTCGGCACGCCGCGCGCGGCGCCGAGCCGCGCCACGGTGCCGTTGAGAAAATCGATCTCGCTCGGCTTTCCGCGTGTCAGATCCTGCGCGGTCGACGATTTCTGACTCGGCATTGCTGCCGGCAGCGCCAGCGTCCTGGTCATGACGTCGTCGGGAATGCTGACGCCGCCTGCATGTGCGACGGCAATGCACTCGTTGATGACATTGATCACGACCTCCCGGGCGCCGTCGACCGCAAGCAGCGGACCGTAGGGCAGGTCGGCGATTGCCGACAGCGCATTGTAGGCGCAGTTCAAAATCAGCTTCGACCACAGCGCCTGATCGATGTCGGCTGCGACCGTGGTGGGAATCTTCGCCGCCGTCAGCATCGCAGCGATCGCCTCGCTCTGCGCCGAGGCGCCGATCAGCAGGTCACCACGACCGTGATGCCGCACATGGCCGGGGCCGGCCATCTCTGTGCCGACATAGACCACCGAGGCGATCACCGGATGACCGATCGCTGCTTGCAGCCGGGTCGCGTTGTCGACGCCGTTCTGCAGACTGAGGATCACGCTGTCCGGCTTCAGGCGAGGCTGCAGCGCGCGGCCCGCGCTCTCGGTGTCGGCCGACTTGACGCAGAACAGCACCAGATCGGGCGGGGCGATGGTGCCGGGTTCGGTGAAGGCGCGCACCGGGATGGGCTGGGTGCCGTCCTTGGTGTCGAGCAGCAGGCCGTTCGCCTCGATCGCATCGACATGGCTTTGTCGTCCGATCAGCGTCACGTCGTGGCCGGCCAGCGACAGCAATCCGCCGAAATAGCACCCGACCGCGCCGGCCCCCATCACTGCCACTTGCATTCCGTTCTCCCTTCCCGTGCGCCAACCAATGCGCAATGATTCCTTTCTAAGGTCGACGTTCGGCCGATGAAACCGGGAGTGGCGCGCGTGCACATCGATTTGAACCCGAAGCTCGACTTTCGCGACGTGCTGATCCGGCCCAAACGCTCGGTGCTGTCGTCGCGGTTCGAGGCCAACATCACCCGCAGCTTGCGTTTTCGCCATTCCAGCCGCGCCTGGACCGGGTTTCCGCTGATCGCCTCCAACATGGATACCATCGGCACGTTGGAGATGGCGCGCGCCTTCAAGCCGTTCGGCGCGCTGGTCGCCCTGCACAAGTTCCATGATCCGGATCGGTTGGCCGAGTATCTGTCGAGCGACGAGGACGCCAACGTGTTCGTCACTGTCGGCACCGGCGCGGCCGATTGGGAGCGGCTCGCCGCCGTGAAGGCCAAAGTGAAGGTGCCGATGCTGAACATCGACGTTGCCAACGGCTACACCGAGGCGTTCGTGCGCGCGGTGGCCAAGCTGCGCGAGGAGAATCCGGACGCGATCATCATGGCCGGCACGGTAGTCACCGCCGAGATGACCGAGGCGCTGGTGATCGCCGGCGCCGACATCGTCCGCGTCGGCATTGGCTCCGGCTCGGTGTGTACCACGCGCGATCTCACCGGCGTCGGCTATCCGCAGCTCTCCGCCGTGATCGAATGCGCCGACGCGGCGCACGGGCTGAAAGGCCACGTCTGCTCGGACGGCGGCTGTGTCGTCCCCGGCGATCTCGCCAAGGCGTATGGCGGTGGCGCCGACTTCGTGATGCTCGGCGGCATGCTGGCCGGGCACGACGAGTGCGGCGGCGAACTGAGATGCGTCGAACAGGATGGCCGGCAGGTGCCCACCAGCATGGTGTTCTACGGCATGTCGTCGGAGACCGCGATGAACAAATATCACGGCGGCGTCGCCGATTATCGCGCGGCGGAAGGCAAGACCGTCGAGGTGCCGTATCGCGGCGAGGTCCGCGCCACGGTGGAGAAGATTGCCGGCGGCCTGCGCTCGGCGATGACCTACATCGGCGCCGAGAACCTGAAGGAGATTCCGAAGCGGACGACCTTCATTCTGGTCAATGCGCAGCGCAACACCGTGTTCGACCGCTGAGCGTCGTCGCGGGCATCAGCGCGCCAGCCGGCCGAGGATTTTCTCGGCCGCGCGCAGATGCGGCCGGTCGATCATGCGGCCATCGAGCCGCAGCGTGCCGGCATCGCGATTGGCCGCGAACGCGGCGACAACTTTTTCCGCCCACGCGCGCTCCGCTGCGGTCGGCGCAAACGCGGCGTTGACGATCTCGACCTGCTTGGGGTGGATCAGCGCCTTGGCGCCGAAACCGTCGCGCCGCGCGGCGCGTGTCTCCTGCTCCAGCCCGGCGAGGTCGTCGATGTCGGTGTACACCGCGTCGATCGCGGTGACGCCCGCCGCTGCAGCGCCCATCAGGCACAGATCGCGCGCCAATCGGTAGGGCGAGTGCAATTCGCCGCCGCTGCGGTTCTGGCTGGCGCCGAGCGAGGCGGCGAGATCTTCCGCGCCCCACATCAGCCCCTCGAGCCGCGGCGAGCAATCCTGGTAGCTGCCGAGACCGAAGATCGCGCCGGCGGTCTCGGTTGCCACCACCACGATGCGCGTTGTGCCCGCCGCAAGCCGGGCCGCGGCCTCGAACGCATCGAGCCACAGCGTCAAGGTGCGCACCTCGTCGCCGCCGCGTGACTTCGGCAGCACGATGCCGTCCGGCGCCGCCGGCATCACCGCCGCGAGATCGTCGAGAGTGCGGCCGCTGTCGAGCGCGTTGACGCGAACGTAGAGTTGCTGCCCGGTGCGCGGGGCCTGCAACATCGTGCGCGTCAGCGTGCGGGCTTCGTCCTTCTTTTCCGGCACGACGGAGTCTTCGAGATCGAGGATCAGCGCGTCGGCTGCGCCCTGTACGGCCTTGTCGAACTTACGCGGGCTGTCGCCTGGAACGAACAACATCGAACGCATCGGGCGTGCTCCGCGATTCCGGCGCATCGCATTGCGGATGCGATTGTTGACAGTGGATTCGACCTATAGGAACGTTTTGCCGCACAAACAACAATGATGGCGCCCCCCGGAAGGCGCGCCGCTCCAGGCAACGCCGTTCCGTGCGACGGAATCTGTCGTCGCGCATTCGCTGAACGGCTCCGCCGGCACCCAAGGACATCACCCACCATGGACTTCGCACTCACCGATCAGCAGCAAGCCATCCGCGACGCCATCGCCAAAATCTGCAGCGGTTTCGACGACGCCTATTGGCTGAAGAAGGACCGCGAGGGCGGCTTTCCCCACGACTTCCACAAGGCGCTGGCCGACGCCGGCTGGCTCGGCATCTGCGTGCCGGAAGCCTATGGCGGCTCCGGCCTCGGCATCACCGAGGCCGCGATCATGATGCGCACGATCTCGGAATCCGGTGCCGGCATGTCGGGTGCTTCGGCGGTGCATATCAACGTGTTCGGCCTCAATCCGGTCGTCGTGTTCGGCACCGAGGAGCAGCGCCGGCGGATGCTGCCGCCGATGGTCGAGGGCCGCGACAAGGCCTGCTTCGCAGTCACCGAGCCCAACACCGGCCTCAATACCACGCAGCTTAAGACCCGTGCGGTGCGGAAGGGCGACCGCTATCTCGTCAACGGCCAGAAGGTGTGGATCTCGACAGCACAGGTCGCCAACAAGATTCTGCTGCTGGCGCGTACCACGCCGCTCGAAGAGGTGAAATCGCCGACCCACGGCCTCAGCCTGTTCTATGCGGATCTCGATCGCACCAAAATCAAGGTGCACGAGATCGAGAAGATGGGCCGCAAGATCGTCGACTCCAACGAATTGTTCTTCGAGGATTTCGAGATCCCGGTCGAGGACCGGATCGGCGAGGAGGGCAAGGGCTTCCACTACATCCTCGAAGGCATGAACCCGGAGCGCATCCTGATCGCGGCCGAGGCGGTCGGGCTCGGCAAGCTGGCGCTGTCGCGCGCGGCCGACTACGCCAAGACCCGGATCGTGTTCAACCGCCCGATCGGGCAGAACCAGGGGATTCAGCATCCGCTCGCCAAGAACTGGGTCGAACTGGAAGCGGCGTGGTTGATGGTGATGTCGGCGGCCTGGCAATACGACCACGGCATGGCCTGCGGCGCCGCCGCCAATGCGGCGAAGTATCTGGCCGGCGAGGCCGGCTTCACCGCCTGCGAGCAGGCGGTGATGACCCATGGCGGCTTCGGCTACGCCAAGGAGTATCACGTCGAGCGCTACTTGCGCGAGGTGATGATCCCGCGCATCGCCCCGGTCAGCCCGCAACTGGCGCTCAGCTTCATCGCCGAGAAAGTTCTCGGTCTGGCGAAGTCGTACTGAGGCGCGCAGACGACACGGTCGTCGCAAGCTATGCCTCGCTGTCGCGTTCCTTGGCGCGTCTGCTCCCGGCGATCCCTACCTGGGGATCAAGGACGAGCGGCTTCAGAGACACGCGCCGAGCGCAAGATTCGGTCGAATTGGGGAAGAGTTGTGAAAATCGCTGGTGCTGCCGGACAGGATTGAACTGTCGACCTCTCCCTTACCAAGGGAGTGCTCTACCACTGAGCTACGGCAGCATCGACCGGGCGGGGAATCAGCCAGTGGGGCTCCCGCGCGGCGCGGCCGTTCCTTGCCACAGGGCATCATCCGGCGCAAGCGGATCACGCCGGATGATGAGGAAAAACCGGTCCCCGCCATGGCGAATGGGGCGCATCGCCCCTTTGGGCGCTCCTTCGGGCGCCCCGTTCGGGCGTTCGCGCCCTGCGAGAGCTCAGTGGATCGGTGTGGAACGTTTGATTTGCATGAGTTGCGGGCCGATGCGGCGGCCGATTTCCTCGCCGAGCGCCGACAGCGCCCGCAGCGGGCGGATCAAGACCTCGAATTCGGCGATTTCGCCGTCGTCGTTGAACCGCATCAGGTCGATACCCTTGAGATCCCAGCCGTCGATCGCCGCGCTGAACTCCAGCGCGATCTCCTGACGACCGCCGACATAGGTGCGATGGTAACGAAATCCTTGAAAGATGCTGGAGACGGTGCACAGAACCAGCAGACAGGCGGTGCGCCCGCCAATCGGCGATCGGACAACGGGCGAGTGCAGCACGACGTCCTCGGCGAGCAGCGGTCGCATCCGGTCGGAGTTCCGGCTGACGAATACGTCATGCCAGACGGCCAGCGTCCGCTGCGCCGCCGGCGCGATCCCCGAAGCATCGATTGTCATAGCTGTCTCACTCGCGGCAATATGCCGAGACCATTATGTCGAAGAATAGAGGCTGGAGTTCAGTGGTATTCACCATGGCCGATATGCAGGATTCGCCACCTCGGGGAGCCAGTCGTGAGCAGCGGCTGGCCGACGCGTTGCGCGCCAATCTGAAGCGCCGCAAGGCGCAGGCTCGCGGTCGCGCCGAGCCGGTGGCCGCATGCCCGGTTGGGATCGTTCAAGACGCACCGGATGGCGGCAGTCATGGTCCTGCTGGCCGGCGTGGCGACGCTGGCGGCAACTGACACAGCCGGCCGCCGGATTGCGATGGCGGACCCGACGCGGCGGACGATCGGCCGGATGTCCCCGGACCACGCGGCTCTCCATTGTCGCCTAGCATCCTCCGCGCCATCAACATCAGCTCGGCCGCTGTCTAAAATGAAAAGAGGCCCCGGTCACACCGGAGCCTCCAATCGCCAGGGCTTTGCAAACCAGGCCGTCGTGCCTTAGCGGCCGACGCTTCCGGCCGGCGCACCATTGGAATTGGTGTTGCCGCGCGTTCCGACCTCGCCCTGGGCTGCGGGCGGAGCGGCCGGGGTGTTGGGGGCGTTCATGCGGTCGCCGCCCATGCCGGTGGTGGTGCCGGGCGCCATGGTCCCGGCGCGCGGTGCGCCCTTGTCGACATTCTGCGACCCCATCGCGTTGCCGCGCGAGTCGGTCTGGCTCTGGGCAGCCGCGGCCATCGTGGTTGCGAGCAGCGCAGCAGTGGCAACACCGGTCAGTCGGGTAAGTCGGGATTTCATAGGACCTCCTTGGGTAAATGGTGCGATCGCACCGATAAGGTCCCAACGAACGGCTGTTCGGGCCGTTCCTGTTGCGCGCCGCCGAGGCGATAACTTCCGCGTCGGCAGGGTATCAAATCGTGATCCCCCGAACAGGGAGCAAAAAGGGCCTGTCGTGCCGCGAAGGGGGCGAACCGCTGGCGTGGCAGGAACGACAAATCCGGCGACGGGTTGTCACCGCACATCCAAGGAGGAGCTTCCATGTTGTCCAAGGTCAAGACTGCCGCGCGTTCGCGGGCTGCTGCGCTCGCATTGTCGTCGGTTGCGGTCGTTGCGGCCGCCCTGTTCGCGGTGACGCCGGCGGCGGAAGCGCGCACTTACGGGTATTGTCTGACCTCCCCGGGCTACGGCTATCCTGGCGATTGCAGCTATGCTTCATACCGTCAGTGCCGTGCGGCGGCTTCGGGGCGTCTGGCCGACTGCATCGTCAATCCGCGCGCGGCGTTCCGAGAGCCCCGCCATCGCGATTACCGCACTTACGGCCAGGGCTGGTAACGCCCGGAGTGCGCGGCGAACGGCACCCGGCCCCTGATTGGGCGTTGAAAGGCGCGGTGCGCCGTTGCTGGCGCCCATGAAATCGCCTCAAATTCCACGCTTTTGCCACGGGCGGCGCTTCTGCCGTATAATTCCAAGGCAAATCAGCGGGAATCGGCATGGATCGGATCAGGATCATCGGCGGCAACGAGCTGCGGGGCACCATCCCGATTTCGGGGGCCAAGAACGCGGCGCTGCCTCTGATGATCGCTGCTCTGCTGACCGACGAAACCCTGATCCTCGACAATGTGCCGCGTCTGGCCGACGTCGCGCTGCTGCAGCGTATTCTCGGCAACCACGGCGTCGACATCATGGCGGCCGGCAAGCGACCGGGCGATCATGAATATCAGGGCCAGACGCTGCACATCTCCGCCAAGTCCATCGTCGACACCACCGCGCCATACGATCTGGTGTCGAAGATGCGCGCCAGCTTCTGGGTGATCGCGCCGCTGGTGGCGCGGATGCACGAAGCCAAAGTGTCGCTGCCGGGCGGCTGCGCGATCGGCACCCGGCCGGTCGATCTTCTGATCATGGCACTTGAAAAGCTCGGAGCCGAGATCACGATCGACGGCGGCTACGTCATTGCCAAGGCGCCGGGCGGCCTGAAGGGCGCCACCATCCCGTTCCCCAAGGTCACGGTCAGCGGTACCCACGTGGCGGTGATGGCGGCGGCGCTCGCCAATGGCACCACGATCATCGACAACGCCGCTTGCGAACCCGAGATTGTCGACGTCGCCGACTGCCTCAACAAGATGGGCGCCAGGATCACCGGCGCCGGCACGCCGCGGATCATCATCGAGGGCGTCGCCAAGCTGCACGGCGCCCGCCACACCGTGCTGCCGGACCGGATCGAGACCGGCACCTATGCGATGGCGGTGGCGATGGCCGGCGGCGAGGTTCAGCTCTCCGGCGCCCGCCCAGAACTGCTGCAGGCAGCGCTCGACGTGCTGACCGAGGCCGGCGCCACCATCACGGTCAACAACGACGGCATCAAGGTGTCGCGCAACGGCGCCGGCATCAGCCCGGTGACCGTCACCACCGCGCCGTTCCCGGGCTTCCCGACCGATCTGCAGGCGCAACTGATGGCGCTGATGACCCGCGCCAAGGGCGCCTCGCATATCACCGAGACGATCTTCGAAAACCGCTTCATGCACGTCCAGGAGCTGGCGCGGTTCGGCGCCAAGATCTCGCTCGACGGCGAGACCGCGACCATCGACGGCGTCGAGCGGCTGCGCGGCGCGCCGGTGATGGCGACCGACCTGCGCGCCTCGGTGTCGCTGGTGATCGCCGCGCTCGCGGCCGAGGGCGAGACCATGGTCAATCGTATCTATCACCTCGATCGCGGCTTCGAGCGGCTCGAAGAGAAACTGTCGGCCTGCGGCGCCAATATCGAGCGCATCAGCGGCTGACGCCGCAAAGGGGCCGGCTGTGGCGGATCTCAAACTGCTCGCCTTCGATCCCGACGATCTCGCGGTGATTTCCGCGCACGTCCAGGATGCCCGTGTCGAGATCGGCGACATCGTCTGGCGTCAGGCCGAGAAGCGTCTGGTGATCGGGCTGCACCGGCTGGACTGGGAGCAGACGTTGTCCGGCGAGCCGGTGCCCGGCCGGCTGATCGCGGCGCTGCGGTTCGAACGGGTACTGGCCTGCAAGTCCCGCGCAATCGACATGACCGCCGGGACCGAAGCGCTGGAATTGATCGGCCTTGAATTCTATTCCGCGCCGGAGCCGCCGGGCGGCAGCGTGGTGATGATGTTCTCCCGCGGCGGCGTGCTGCGGCTCGACGTCGAATGCCTCGAATGCGCGCTGACCGATCTCGGCCCGGATCCGGTCGGTGGCCCCGGGACTTTGCCGGATGATCGTGATGGGCTCGGCTGATCCGGCGGCCCGTGGCAGACGTCGCGCTAGCCGCCGAAAACCGCGCGGGTTATGAGGGTTGACGACGGTAAGACGCCGCGCCATTGAGCAGAGGCCGCCCCGCCGCAGCCGCCCGCCGGATCAATCGACATGCCCCTTCGTCTCGACAACGCCAGTCCCGATTTCGCTCCCAAGTTCAAAGCCTTCCTGGCGATGAAGCGGGAGGTTGCGGCAGATATCGAGGCCGCCACCCGCGCCATCGTCGACGATGTGGCGCATCGCGGCGATGCTGCCCTGCTCGAGGCGACCGAGAAGTTCGATCGGCTGACGCTGGACGCAGCCGGGATGCGGGTCGGCGAGGCAGAGGTCGAAGCCGCCGTGAAGGCGTGCGATTCCGAGACGATCGACGCGCTGAAGCTGGCGCGCGACCGCATCGAATTCTTCCATCGCCGGCAGTTGCCGAAGGACGACCGCTTCACCGATCCGCTCGGCGTCGAACTCGGCTGGCGCTGGAGCGCGATCGAGGCGGTCGGCCTGTACGTGCCCGGCGGCACCGCGGCGTATCCGTCGTCGGTGCTGATGAATGCGATTCCGGCCAAGGTGGCTGGCGTCGAGCGCGTGGTGATGGTGGTGCCGTCGCCCGGCGGCACGCTCAACCCGCTGGTGCTGGCCGCGGCGCAGCTCGCCGGCGCAACGGAGATTTACCGCATCGGCGGTGCGCAGGCGGTGGCCGCATTGGCCTATGGCACTGCGACGATTGCGCCGGTCGCCAAGATCGTCGGCCCGGGGAACGCCTACGTTGCCGCTGCCAAGCGGCTGGTGTTCGGTCGCGTCGGCATCGACATGATCGCCGGCCCGTCGGAAGTCGTGGTGGTCGCCGACAAGACCGCCAATCCGGACTGGATCGCGGCCGATCTGCTGGCGCAGGCCGAGCACGACGCCAACGCGCAATCGATTCTGATTACCGATAGCGCCGTATTGGCTGCAGACGTCGAGCGTGCGGTCGCGTCGCAGCTCATCACCTTGTCGCGGGCCAAGATCGCGCGCGCCTCGTGGGACGAGTTCGGCGCCATCATCAAGGTCGCCAAGCTGGACGATGCGGTCCCGCTCGCCAACGCGATCGCGGCCGAGCATCTCGAGATCATGACCGCCGATCCGGAAGCGTTCGCGGCCAGGATCCGCAACGCCGGCGCGATTTTCCTCGGCGGCCATACGCCGGAAGCGATCGGCGATTATGTCGGCGGCTCCAACCACGTGCTGCCGACCGCGCGGTCGGCGCGGTTCTCGTCGGGGCTCGGCGTGCTCGACTTCATGAAGCGGACCTCGATCCTGAAATGCGGTCCCGAGCAGCTCGCCGCGCTCGGGCCGGCCGCAATCGCGCTCGGCAACGCCGAAGGCCTGGACGCGCATGCGCGATCGGTGGGACTGCGTCTGAATCAGCGATGAGCAATCCGGAACCAGACGATTCCAACAATCGCATCGTCGCGGTCACGCTCGACGAGGAATCGATCGGGCGCTCGGGACCGGACATCGAGCACGAGCGCGCCATCGCGATCTACGATCTGGTCGAGAAGAATCTTTTCGCGCCGGAGGGCGCGGGCGAGGGGCCGTTCACGCTGCACATCGGCATCACCGGCAACCGGCTGATGTTCGACATCCGCCGCGAGGACGGCGCGCCGGTGATCACCCATCTTCTGTCGCTGACGCCGTTCCGCCGTATCGTGAAGGACTACTTCATGATCTGCGACAGTTACTATCAGGCGATCCGCACCGCCACGCCCGACAAGATCGAAGCCATCGACATGGGGCGCCGCGGCATCCACGACGAAGGCTCGCGCACGCTGCAGGAGCGGCTCGCCGGCAAGGTGCGGATCGATTTCGACACCGCGCGGCGGCTGTTCACGCTGATCTCCGTGCTGCACTGGAAGGGCTGACGATGCGCGGCGCGCGCGGGGCAACCTGGCGTGGGCCGAGCGGCGGACGGCGGCGATGACCCCGCCGTCGCGGACCGGCCTGCCGCACGCCGTGCTGTTCGCCTGCGGCATGAACAGCGTGCGCTCGCCGATGGCCGAGGCGATGCTGCGCGGCATCGCGCCGCGGACGATGTATGTGCGCTCCGCCGGAGTGAAGACCCACGAGCTCGATCCGTTCGCGGTGGCGGTGATGGCCGAGCGCGGCCTCGACATCTCCAAGCACAAGCCGACCACATTCGAACAGCTCGACGATTACGAGGGCCTGAACTTCGACCTGATCGTCACGCTGTCGCCGGAAGCGCACCACAAGGCGCTGGAGTTGACCCGCGCCCACGCGGTCGACGTCGAATACTGGCCGACCTACGATCCGACCGGCACCGAAGGCAACCGCGACCAGAAGCTCGCCGCCTACCGCGAGGTCGCCGACTCCCTGATGCAACGCATCTACAAACGCTTCGGCCGCCACAGCGGCGGGAATGAATAGCTGCGATCCAGTCGAAATTTTTCGAGAATCACGTGACGGCATGTGCTTGACAGATGCCGTCATCTGATGCTCAGGTGCCGTCACCTGATGTTGAGGTGCCGTCATCTGTTAATGTTCGTCGGAGCTGGATATGCATAAGTGTAAGAGGATCATCGAAGGTAAGACTTACAATACCGAAACCGCGACGCGATTGGCGGGATGGGATGTGACAGAGGATGAATACCCGCTCACGCATGGTCAGCATCTTTACCAAAACCGGTTTGGGGCCTTTTTTCTGTATTACTATGCGGATGATGGCCCTGAGGGTCCCGAAGAAGGCTTGACGCCTTACACGCCAGAGCAAGCGCAGGAGTGGCTGCAAAGGTATCGTAGTTCAGACGTTGATCTCTTTGAGGCGTTGTTCGGCGAACTACCCGAAGCTGGAACGGGGGAAAGTAAATTCACGCTCCGGCTACCGGACAGCTTGCGGGATCGCCTCGCAATCCGCGCCAAGAAAAACGGCCAGTCTCTAAATGCTTGGATCATCAAGTGCCTGGAGCGCTGCTCGTCTGATGATGCGACCTCGAAGTCAAGGGGGAAGCCATGAAGCCGCCGCCTGATTACGACTTCGGGTTTGGCAACGGCCGGTATCTGCGCGGATACGGTTGGCGCGGTCTTCTGGCCTTGGCAGTTATTTGCACCGCATTGTTGGTGGCCGCTGGCGTTGCCGCGCCTTTGATGAGCAATGGGCTACGTGTGATCGGCACTGCGAACGTCTGGGACTTTAGCCGATAAGGCGTTGGTTTCCCTCTTCACACTATTGGCTGTTTCGGGGGGCGTAAGGTTTTTCGAAAAAAGCAAGTATCGGCGCTTGGTGACAACTCACCCGAAGCCTCTGCCGGGCGCTACCCTGCCTGTGCTGTTGTCCCGGCACTCGCCTTCCGATAGGTTCCGCGCTCTCTCCCGCCACCCCGTCGAATCAAAAGTTCCGCATGCTCGGCCGCCCCAAACTCGTTCTCGCCTCCGGCTCGCCGCGACGGCTCGCGCTGCTCAACCAGGCCGGCATCGAGCCCGATGCGCTGCGGCCGGCGGACGTCGACGAAACGCCGATCCGCGGCGAGCTGCCGCGCGCCTGCGCCAACCGGCTGGCCCGCGCCAAGGCCGAAGCGGCGCTGCAGTCGATCCAGCTCGACGACGATCTGCGAGGCTCGTATCTGCTCGCCGCCGATACCGTGGTGGCGGTCGGCCGCCGCATCCTGCCGAAGGCCGAGCTGACCGACGAAGCCTCGCAGTGCCTGCGGCTGCTGTCGGGCCGCAATCACCGCGTCTATACCGCCGTCTGTCTGGTCACGCCGAAGGAGGCGTTCCGCCAGCGTCTGGTCGAGACCCGGGTGCGGTTCAAGCGGCTGTCCGAAGAGGACATCGCCGGCTACGTCGGCTCCGGCGAATGGCGCGGCAAGGCCGGCGGCTACGCGGTGCAGGGCATCGCCGGCTCGTTCGTGGTCAAGCTGGTCGGCTCCTACACCAACGTGGTCGGGCTGCCGCTGTATGAGACGATTTCGCTGCTCGGCGGCGAGGGCTTCCCGATCCGCCATGGCTGGCTCAATGCCGGCTGATCCGGTCGAGCGGCCCGCACGCGGCGCCAAGCCCTGCCCGGTGTGCGGCAAGCCGGCGACCGCCGAATCGCACCCGTTCTGCAGCGAGCGCTGCCGCGACGTCGACCTCAATCGCTGGCTGTCCGGCTCCTACGCCATTCCCGGCCGGCCCGCCGACGACGAAGAGGATTGAGCCGGAATTCCGGGCGGCGGCTGTGCGACGATCCGGTGAATTTTTCCCCGGCAAAACACCGTCACGACGGGTGGACAGCGCCGCCGTGTCTGACTATAACCCGGCGCTCCCCCGGTTTCGAACCGGGCGGACGACGCCCAGGTAGCTCAGTTGGTAGAGCATGCGACTGAAAATCGCAGTGTCGGTGGTTCGATCCCGCCCCTGGGCACCATCCTTCTGAAGATTCAAAAGCCTGAGCCCTTACAGTGAGTTGCGTGCGCCTGACAGTGTAACAACGGCACGCGACAATGCTGTTTCGGCTGGTCTGCCCCATGAAGCGAAGGCTCCTGGTAGACGGGGCAGCGAGGCGAGCCAAGGGTCAAGCGGCTCAATCCGAGTGCAGCGGCTTGAGGCGGGCAGGGAAGGGCAACCACGCGGTGATCACCACCGTCGCGGCCAATGCTGACCAGCGTGCCCGAGACCTAGCGCCGGTTGTCGCGGACATCCGTACCGGAGGCGCTGTGACGCTTCAGGCCATTGCCTAAGATCTGAATGCCCGCGAGATGATGACGCCTATCCGTCCTCTGTGGCTAACCTACTGCGGCGGATTGACGACGCCGCTTGATGGGCGAAGTTAACAGGTGAGGGGCGGGTGCCGCGGGGGCATACGGAGAAACTCACGTTGCAGCCTCCACGTCCTACCCTTCGCGTTTGTGACCCTCGAAAATTCCAAGCGCATAACGTGAGCTTTCCATTCTATCAGGGGTGGATGGGAGGGTTCGGAGGAGGGCGAATAAAGCCAAATTGCCGATCGGGGTCCGCTTCTACTCTAGGGCGAACATCGCGCCTCATGGCTCGTATCAACTTATCCAAAGCGACGCTTGAGGTCTCTGCATTCCGATTTGGATTGCTACACGCGTTCACGTCCAAAAAATCCCATAGCGCCTCCAATACCGGACGAGACGCGACCAATTGGATTGAGTTTGCGGAATCATGAAAGCGGACAACCGTTTCCGGCGTGAAGCGTCCTTCAATTAGACCCGAAGCGGCATCCATAAACTCTTGGTAGCGTGCCAATTTAAGCCGTCGCCAATCCGCCTCATGTTCTCGGCTCTTACTGAAACGTGAGGTCAGATAGGCGGTCAGGATTGCCGTAATGAGCGAAGCGCCTGCTGTCACGCTTATAGTGATCCACGCCCATGGAAGGCCGTTGCTGTCCACGTTCTCAACTCCGTTGTTGGAAGCTCGGATCACCTTGAATGCTACGATTGGAACGCAGGACGTTGAAGCGCGAAATCTGCGGCAGTACCGCGCCTTCAATGGCGGGCGAAGGGGGATGCTATCCTGTGTAACTGGGGTGTGGCATTCCCGCAAAGCCTGATAGAAAATATCTCATGAAATCAACGCCAATAGCTTCGGACTGCGCAACCCGCCCCAGGGCACTCCCCTTCCCTTGATCGCCGGGCTCCGTTTCTAACTCCGCCTGTAGGAGCGTGCGGCTTGCCTCGACCTCCCGTCGAATGATACCGCTGGCTTGCGCGTGCTGAGCGGGGCCGCGCCGGATGTGGCCGCGGTTTGCGGCGGTTCCGCTTTGCATTTCCCATGTCGTTGAGCGATCGAACCGATCCGAAGCCCCTGTCGCTGCCGCTTCGCGGCGGGCCGGCGCCGCGCCGTCAGTGGCTCCACGATCTATTGAAAGCCGCCGGCCTGCGGTTCGACGATCCGGCGGAAGAGCGCCGCTTCGTCGATAGCTACGTCCGGTCCCAGATCGGTTGGACCCAGGCGGCGATGGTCCTCGGCGCGCTGACCTATGCGGGCTACACCTTCTGGGACTGGATGCTGTATCCCGAGGTCGTGCCGATCACGCTGGCGATCCGCGGCGGCACGGCGCTGCTGGTGCTGCTGCCGCTGACGCTGCTGCTGGGGATAGCGCGGCGCTGGGCCGAGACCATCCTGCTGCTGTACTGCGTGATACCGGGCTGCGTGCTGCCGTCGGTGTATCTGGTGCTGCCGTCCGGCTTCACCTACGCGTCCGCCGGGATGATCATCGTCATCCTGTTCGTCTCGACCATGCTGCCGCTGCGGATCGGCTCGCTGCTGATCTTCTGCGTGACGACCTGGCTGGCGTTCGCCTTCGCCGAGCGGTTGGCGCCGGAGATGTCGCCCGGACTCGGCTTCATCAATCACTTCCTGATCGGCAATTCCTATCTGCTGTCGCTGTACGCGGTCGGCGCCCGCGAACATCGGGCGCGCCGGCAGTTCGCCACCACCGAGGCGCTGCAGCGCGAGACCGCGCGGTCGGAAGCATCGCTGCGCGAGCTTCGAGCCACCCAGGCGCATCTGGTGCAAGCCGAGAAGCTGGCGGCGCTGGGGCAGCTCGTCGCCGGCGTCGGCCATGAGGTCAGCACGCCGATCGGGCTGGCGTTGACGACCTCGAGCGCGATGCAGGCCGACGTCCGCGATCTTGCCCGCGCCCTTGAAGGCGCTGCGGTGCGGCGCTCCGATCTGACCCGCGGCATCGGCCGGCTCGACCAAGGACTGAGGATGACGCAGCAGAACCTGCTGCGCGCCTCCGAGATGATCCACGCCTTCAAGCAGGTCGCGGTCGATCAGGCCAACGAGCAGCGCGAAGGGTTCGAGCTGCGGGGCTGGCTGTCCACCAGCTTCGACAAGCTGAGGCCGCTGCTATCGCGCCGCGGCCTGACGGTGGAGCTGAACGTGCCGGAAGGGATCACGTTGATCAGCCGCCCCGGCGCGCTCGGTCAGGTGCTCGGCATCCTCGCCTTCAACGCGGCGATCCACGCCTACCCGGGCGACGCCGAGGGCGTGCTGCATGTGGAGGCCGCGCGGATCGCGCCGGACCGGGTCCGGATCACACTGGCGGACGATGGCGTCGGCATCCCGGCCGATCGCGCCGAACGGATCTTCGATCCGTTCTTCACGACCAAACGCGACGGCGGCAGCATCGGCCTCGGCCTGCACATCGCCTTCAACCTCGTGGCCTCGACGCTCGGCGGCACGATCGAGCTGATCGGCAGCGAGCACGGCGCCGCGTTTCAGATCGATTTGCCGACCATGTCGCCCTCGTGATGAGCCGTTTCGGCAGCGTCTCATAGCCGGGCTGCTTCTTTCAGAGTTGACTTGCCGCGATGAGTTGAACGCGCGCCCAATTGCCTCGCGCGATGCGCATGTGAGGCCTGCTCGACCCCGCCTGCCGGCAGCCGCGCCGCGGAGCGTGATCCCGCGCTGATCACGGACGACTTCCCCACTGACATCGACCCCATCACTGATGAGGTTGTGGTGCAGGAGGTCGGGAAGCACGCGCTCGGCTCCGGAGGGGATGACGTATGTTCACTCTGTGCAGAGGCCGCCCGCGCTCGTAGCGTTACCAGTTGCGCTCGTTTCGCAAACTGCGGCAGTCTGACACCGTCATCGCCGGTCTTTGTTCTGCGTCGCGGCGCTCACGGTCCTAACCCTGCCGAGAGGTGGTGATGGAGGTGCTGGTCGTCGACGACGAGCCGGCGGTGCGCACGGTGCTGACTTTGGTGCTGAGCAAAGCCGGTCACCGGGTGACTGTGTGCGACAGCGGTGCGGCCGCGCTCGATCTGCTCTCCCGCAGTACGCCGGCGATCGTCCTGATTGATCTCAGCCTGCCGAAGGTGAACGATCTCACCGTCCTGGCGGCTGTGCGGGCCGCCGAGCCGCGCCTGCCGATCATCGTGATCAGCGGCATGCTGCCGGAATTCGATGCGGCGATGCTGGAGCGCGAGGGAATGACGGTTCAGAATCGCGTGTACTGTCTTGCCAAGCCGTTCACCGCCAAGCAACTTGAGGGGCTGATGCAGGCCGCGCTGGCGTGACGGCTGCAAAACCGCAGAGAACCCTCACCGGATCGACAGCGGGGTCGGGCTGCAACGCAACCGGTCTACTCCTGCACCACGTTGTCGCAGGCGCCGCAGCGGAACACGGTCCGCGGCGGGTGCTGGGGACGCCGCGGCAGGCGGCCAATCAGCTTCATCTCACCGCCGCACTTCTCGCAGCGGCGCGGAGCCGAATAGTCGTGTTCGATATCTGACATCGGGACGCTTGCTGGTAATTGTAAAGTTTGCTTTACACCTTGCCTAAGGCATTGTCAGGGGTGTTTTTTGTTCATTTTTTGAACGCCGGGCACAGCCGGGGAGTGAAGCGGTTCTATGTTACCCTTAGCCCTGATCTTCGACGTCGATGGAACCCTGGCCGAGACCGAGGAACTGCACCGTCAGGCCTTCAACGCCACCTTCGCGGCCGAGCAACTGCCGTGGCATTGGGACGAGGCCCTGTATCGCAGGCTGCTCGACGTCACCGGCGGCAAGGAGCGGATCGCGCACTTCCTGAAGTCCGGTCCGGACGGCGCGGCGCGCGCGGCCGATCGGATCCCCGACCTGCACCGGGCCAAGACCGACCGCTACACCGCGCTGGTCGCCGCCGGCACGGCGCTCCGCCCGGGCGTGGCGCGGCTGATCCGCGAGGCCAAGGCGGCCGGCGTGAAGCTCGGCATCGCCACCACCACCAGCCTGCCGAATGTCGAGGCGCTGCTGCAGTCCTCGCTCGGGCCGGACGCGATGGCGCTGTTCGACGCCGTCGGGGCCGGTGACGTGGTGCCGGCCAAGAAGCCGGCGCCCGACATCTATCTCCACGTGCTCGACGCATTGAAGCTGCCGGCCGCCGATTGCGTCGCGTTCGAGGATTCCACCAATGGGGTCCGCGCCGCGCGCGCCGCCGGGCTGCCGACCATCGTCACCCCGGGGATCTATACCGAGGGCGACGATTTTCCCGGCGCGCTGGCGGTTCTGAGCGATCTCGGCGAGCCGGACGCGCCGTATCGGCATCTCGCCGGCGCCGGAGCGGAGGACTCGCTGGTGACGCTGGACGCGCTGGCGCGGTGGTGCCGCGCGGCCTGAGACGCAGAGCTGCCGTCAGCGTGGCCGCACGATCTTGAACACGCCGTGGGCGAGGATGATGCAGCGGCGGTCGACGCTGACTTCGGTCGAGGTGAAGATCAGGCTGCGCGTCGATCGCACCACCCGCGGCCGCGAGATCAGCACATCGCCGATCTCGGCGGCATCGACGAAATGCGTGTCCATCTGCACCGTGGCGAGATGCGGCGCGCCGGACTGATCGCGCGCCGCGATGCCCGAGGTGCGGTCCGCCAGCGTCATCATCAGCCCGCCCTGCACTAGGCCGCGCTTGTTGCGGTGCTTGGCCGCGGTCGCGATCGCGTATTCGTGGGTGCCGTCGACGCAGCGGTGCCACAGCGGCCCGACCAGATCGATGAAGCCGTCGTCGTGGATCACGCTCCAGCCGTCGGCCTTCATGCTGCGGGCGGTGGTGGTCTCGGTCATCGATCGGCTCTCCGTCGCCGCATGGCCTATCTTTTTGCGGCGCGGCGACGGTTTCCTCGGTCAGGCGCGCAGTGTAGTCAAGACGGATGAGCCACGCGCACGACGCCGCCACCCGAGCCCTGATCGCCGCGCGCTGCGCGGATTTTCCGCGTCACGATCACGGGCTGACGCCGGCCGGATTGAAGCGCGCCGCGGTTGCGATCGCGCTGGTGGCGGCGGACGACGGCAGCGCGGCGTTCCTGCTGACACGGCGCTCGCCGCGGCTGCGCTCGCATGCGTATCAATGGGCGCTGCCCGGCGGCCGCTGCGATGCCGGCGAGACCGCGCCCGAAACCGCGCTGCGGGAATTGCACGAGGAGCTCGGCCTCGCGCTGCGCGCCGGCGACGTGCTCGGCATCCTCGACGACTATCCGACCCGCTCCGGCTATCTGGTGACGCCGGTGGTGGCGTGGGCCGCGGCTGCGGGGCCGCTGGCGCCGAATCCGGACGAAGTCGCCTCGGTGCATCATGTCGGGCTCGGCGAGATTGCGCCGCCGGATGCGTTCGACTTTACTTCGATCCCGGAGAGCGACCGCCGCGTGGTCCGGTTCCGTTACGACGGCGACTTCATCCACGCTCCGACCGCGGCGCTGATCTATCAGTTTCGCGAAGTGCTGGCCGGCCGCGTCACCCGCGTCGCCGAGCTCGAACAGCCGGTGTTCGCCTGGAAGTAGCCTGGCGCCGTGCGCTGTCGCACGAATGCGGAACGGTTTTCTCAAACAAACAATCGCCGGGTTCACAGCTTGTGATGCGGCTCGCAAACTGTGAGGCAACGGTTCATTCACCCTATCGGGCGAGGATGCGGCATGGCTCATTCGATCATCCATCTCGCCCGGCTCGCACCGGTCGCGCTGCTCGCTTTCGGCTCACATGCGCTCGCCCAGACCGCGGTGCCGCTGCCGTCGTCGATCGCCAATGCAATGGCGCAGGCCGCCTCGCCGCAGGCGATCGCCGAATATCGCTACCGGCTGCAGCAATATCAGGCCGCCCGCGCCGAATTCGAGCGTGATGCCGGCGCCTATTGGGATGCGATCGCTGAGCGGCGCCGCATCCGCAACGCCAAGCGCCGCACCGGCGAGCAGATCACGATGGACGACTACGTGCTGGTGCAGCCGCCGGTCTATACCGGGCCGAAGCGGCCGATCGATCCGGAGCCGTCGACCGAACCGCCGCGCGAGCGCAAGTCGCTGCCGGTGGTCGCCGATTTCGTGCGCGCCGCCGCCGAACACTATCAGTTCACGCCGCAGCGCCCGTCGAGCGAAGCCGAGTTCAAGCGCGCTTATGCCCGTGCCGCGCGCGAAGCCGGCCTCACCCGCGATCAGGCGGTGCGGGTCTATGCGTTCGAGACCGGCGGCAACGGCGATCACGACATGCAGTCGGGGCTCAGCAAGACCCGGCCGGGTTCGCGCGCGATCTCGACCGCGATCGGTTACAATCAGCTCCTCACCACCAACACGCTGGTGCTGCTGGCCGAGCAGGGCAATCAGATCATCAAATCGCTGAACGACAAGGCCGCGACCATGTCGGGCCCGCGGCGGCAGGCGCTCGATCGCAAGATCGCGGTGGTGAAGCGGATGGTGGCGTTCGCGCGCTCGATCCCGGGCACCTGGAGCGAGCACGAAAAGCTCGGCCGCACCCCGCAAGGTTGGGGCGTGCACGCGCTGGTGCTGGACGTCGACGTCGGACCGCTGCTGCAGACCCACAAGCTCCTGACCTCGGTGGTGTTCGCGCAGCGCAAGGGCTATCGCGAGCGGCTCACCGCGGCCGAACTCGAAATGATGAATCTCACCGGCGACAGCACCGGGCTCGACATGGTGACGATGCCGCAGGAGATGCGCGAGGTGGTGCCGACCGCGAACTTCTTCCAGCGCTCCGGCTACGAGCGCAATCCGGTGGCGATCCGCCACAACACGGTGGCGAAGCTGCTCGCGATCACCGATGCGCGGATGGACGCCAACAGCAACAATCCCGGCGCGCGTGAACTATTCGCCGCGTTCGAAACCAGCGCACAGCGCTGAAGCGCAGTCGAGTTCGGCGCTACTGATCGGCACCGAACCTGAAGTGGCCGTCGCCTTCGAGGAACGGTCCGGAGCGCATGTAGAGCTGGCCGTTGGCGCCCATGAAGAACAGCGTCTCGCGCGGCACCTTCTTGGCGCCCTTGAACAGGTCCTTGGCGTTGTTGGTGCCCATCCGGTACGTCATCGTCTTGCCGTCGCGGGTATAGCCGTAGCCGGTGTCGGTCGACAGCATCCACGGCCCGCCGGTGTCGGCGCGGACGGCCGGGATCGGCACCGCCAGCGTCACGGCGGTCAGCAACAGGGCGATGCGAGAGGCAGTCATCGGTGGGCTCCGAGGCGGGCGCGTCGGCGGCGATTCGAAATGGACCGTCCATCGCCACCGCATGACGCGCAGCTTGAACAAATCACGAACGACGATCCTGCGTCAAGATTGCCGAACCTCGATGTCGGAAGCGTGTCATCGCGGCGCGATGCGACTTTGTGATTTTGCGGGCACCGGCGCGCCGCTATGGTCCGCTCACGCGAGTCGCGATCGATGCCCGACGACCGCAGCAGGAGGATGACGATGCACGGACGCGCCATGCGAGCTGGATGGATCTGCGCCGGGCTGGCCGTCACGATGCTGTCGCCGGCCGCAGCGGTGCCAGCTTCGGCCGACGAGTACCGGCTGAGCAGCAACCAGCGAATCTCGTGCAGCCGCGGCCTGAGCCCCGGCAAGCTGGTGACCGCCACCTGCCGGTCCTACGCCTATCTGTTCAACGTCAAGACCTCGGAGAACTTCCGCTGCGTCATCAGCCTGGCGATGACGCGCGACAACAAGGAAGTGATCAACGTCCAGACCGACGGCGGCTGTTTCAGGCGGCCGCGGATCTTCGATGCCGACGGCGATTATCAGTTCGACGGTGCCGAGACCGAGCCGGCCAACACCAACGCGTTCTTCGGCGCCGGCGGCTATGTGGTGTGGGCGGCCGACACCAAGCAGCGCCGGGTGCGCGGCTGCGTCACCATCGCGTCCGGCCTCGGCGACGACGTGTCGAAGTGCCTGGAAATGGCGTTCGACTAGGCGATGCTGTCCTGATGGTGGCAGGCGCTCAATCGTGCATCGCGACGGGACGGGCATGCGCGGCGCGGGCGAACTTCTTCAGTCCCATCGGCTTGCCGAACAGATAGCCTTGCATTTTGTCGAAGCCGAGCTCGTGCGCGGCCTGGAAATCGGCGCGGGTCTCGATTCCCGTCGCGGTGCAGCGCGCGCCGTAGTCGCCGGCGAGCTCGACGATCCGCCTGCATACCGAACGCTTCAGCCGGTCGTCGGCGCAGCCGGTAACGAACGAGCGGTCGACCTTGAGTTCGACGAACGGGAAGGCGTCGAGATGCATCAGGGCCGGCCACTCGGCACCGACCTTGTCGATCGCGATCGCGACGTTGCGCAGCCGCAGCCGGCGCGCGATCTCGGTCAGTTCGACCAGGTGATCGACCACCTCGGCGGCGTCGACCTCGACGATCAGCCCGCCGAATGCCGGGTGCTGCGGCATCCACGCGCCGAGGTCGGCGAGCGCCTGCTCGTTGCCGAGGAAACTCACCGGCAGGTTGATCGACAGGTCGATCGGGCCCTGATGCTCGAGCAGATAGTGCCAGTCGGCAACCACGCGCGTGATCACGAATTCCGACAGCGCCCGGAAATGCGGATCGCTGCCGTCCGGCAGGAAAGCCGAGGGTGACACCACCCCCCAATTCGGATGTCGCATCCGCAGCAGCGCTTCGGCGCCCTGCGGCGTCAGCGAGTGCGCATCGACGCAGCGCTGATACCACAGTTCGAGCCAGCCCGCCTTGAGCGCTTCGGTGGCGTCGACCTCCGGTTCGGGCGGCGGTTCCTGCGGCAGCAGCGGCGCGAGACTGAGGGCGAGCGTGTGGGCGCTGAACGGCGCCGCCAGCGGCGACAGCATCGTCAGGCCGCGTGCGGCGCCGTGCCGGCGGATCGCGTCCGACATGATGGTTTCGCGCGGCGCGATCGTCAGTACGCTGCCGGTAAAGCAGGTCGCCGCGAGCGTATCGAGAATCGCCTCCGCCTCGATGCCGTCGATGGTCGAGCCGATCACCAGCAGGTCGGGCCGATGCTCGGCCAGCCGCGCCGGCAGTTCCAGCGCGCCGGCGCATTCCGCGGCCACGAATCGAAACTCCTCCAGCGCGTCGGCCAGGAAAGCTCGCAAGTGCGGCTTGCGATCGACGATGCAGACGCGCGGTGCCACCTTGCGGCGGCCGAAACCGCCAGCAGATACGCACACGTCCGCTTCTGTCGTTGCTCTCATGGTCCCACCCCCCGAAATAACGCGCCAAACTTTACGGGTTGGAGAGCGTTCAAAATGTGGAATTAAACCGAAACCCACACTAAGTCCCGGGTAGGGTTAAACGGATGCCTATGATTCAAATGCGATCTTTTGAAACGCGCACGATTGGACGGGCTTAGGTTCATGCTGCCGTCGCGATTCAGATCGCCAGCCGGGCGAGGGCTGATCCATCTTGCACGTCTGCAACGCGTGGCCAGCAATTACAGCGGAGAGATTCCGGCGATCTTCGCCACTTTGTCCCAGCGGGCGACCTCTGCCAGCACGTGATGGCGCATATCTTGCGGCGAGCCGCCGCCGGGTTCGGCTCCGATCCGGCGTAGTTGTGCTGTCCCGGCGTCACTGCCGAGAAAGGCCGCGATGGTGGCGTTGAGGTTGGTGATGATTTCGCTGGATGTCCCGCGTGGCGCGCCGATGGTGAACCAGGATGCGGCTTCGAAGTTGGCCACGCCGGCCTCTGCGACGGTCGGCAGGTCGGGTAGCGGCGACCAGCGTCTGGCGGTGGTCACCGCCAGCGGACGGATCTTGCCGGCGTCGAGCAGCGGCTTCGACGCCGGGAGATTGTCGATGGTGAGATGCACCCCGCCTTCGGCGAGATCGCGCAGCATCGGCGCCGATCCCTTGTAGGGCACCGGCGTGATCTCAATCCCGGTCAGGGTCTTGAGCAATTCGGTCGACAGGTGGCCGGTCGAGCCCAGCGCCGAGACGCCGTAGAACAGCTCGCGCGGACGCTGACGCGCGTAGCTGATCAGCTCAGCGACGCTGTGGACCGGCAGCGATCTGGTGACCGATAGCAGGTTGGGGACGTGGGCGATGACGATCACCGGCGCGAAGTCGGTCACCGGATCGTAGCTCATCGAGCGATACACCAGCCGGTTGGTGGCGTGAATGCCGGGGGTGCCGACGATGAAGGTGTAACCGTCCGCGGGCGCCTTGACGACGAAGGACGCGGCGATGTTGCCGCTCTCGCCGCCCTTGTTGTCGATGACGAAGTCCTGCCCGTAATGCGCGGTCAGGCGCGCGGCGATCACCCGCGCCAGCATGTCTGTGGTGCCGCCCGGCGAGAACGGTACCACCAGCCTCACCGGCCGAGCCGGCCAGTCGGCGGCACATGCGGTGCGTGGCAGCAGCGGCAGCGCGACCGCTGCGGCGCCCCCGCACAGCAGGCTGCGCCGGTCGATATGCGATCGCGGAGGGATGAATTCGATCATCGATTCCTTTGGCGCTGCTTGCCTTCGGCTGTTGCGTCCGGCGCCTACGTGCAGCGCGCAGCCGGCGACATCAAGCAGCCAGCATGATCCTACGCGCGCAATTCGACCAGGACCAGCGCGGCCGCGCGCGGCGGTGCTACGTCCTGTGATCGTCGTTAGCGAGTGATGAGTCCGGGCCGGCCTGCTTCGGCCACGAGCGAGCGGACGGTCCGTGCAGGGTGTCCGGGTACGGCGATGGTGTCGACGGCGCGGAATTCCGCCAGCCATTGCTGCGGCGTCACGGTGTGCCTTGTGTAGCCCCGCTGATCGCTGAAGAACTTCAGATGCGGATTGTTGCGATACATTGTGGCCAGTGCGGCTTCGGTCTGGGGCGCGCCGCCGGCGGAGGAAATCGACGTCGAGAGAAATTCCACGCCGACGCACCGCGAGCCGGGATCGCGCCAATCGCGACGCAGCTCGAGCGCGAACGCCCGGTGCAGGTCGCCGCTCAGTACCACGACATTGCTGGCTCCGGCATCGCTCAGCATCGCGACCACCCGGTCGCGCGCCGCGGCGGCGCCGCTCCAGGTATCGACATCGGTCACCGGAACGCCGGTGTCGGCGATCCTGGGAAAGCCGCGCCAGTCCAGCGGCGCGAACAGCACCTGCTGCGCCAGTACCCGCCAGGTGGCGTCGCTCTGCTTCAGCCGGGCGGCGAGCCATTGCTCCTGCGCGGCGCCCAGCATGGTGCGGTCCGCCGCTTCGGCCTCGGTGCAGTTCGTCACGAGACCGTCGCCGCAGGGCTGGCGCGAGCGATATTGCCTGGTGTCGAGCACTGCGAGGTCGGCGAGCGCGCCGAACCGGAAGCCGCGATACGCGGTAACGTCCGGTCCGCGCGACCGCTGCGCCCGGCGCACCGGCATGTGCTCGTACCACGCCTGCAGCGCCATCGCCCTGCGAAACAGAAAGGCCTCGGGCGGGGTGTGTTTCGGGTCGCTGTCGCCGGCCCAGTTGTTGGCGATCTCGTGGTCGTCGAAGCTCGGCAGAAACGGGCAGGCGGCGTGCGCGGCCTTGAGATCCGGATCGGACTTGTAAAGCGCGTAGCGCCGGCGATAGTCGGTCAGCGTGTAGCAGGCGGCGAAGTCTTTCGGCATCGTGCGCGGCCACGGTGCGCCGACCTTGTCGGTTTCCACGAAGCCGTATTCGTAGATGTAGTCGCCGTAGTGAAACACGAAGTCGAGCTGATCCTCGGCGATCGCACGCCACGCCGAATAGTAGCCGCCCTCCCAGCGCTGGCAGCCGGCTGCGGCAAAGCGAAGCTGCTGCAGCTTTGAGTCGGGCGCAGGCAAGGTGCGGGCGCGACCGATCGGGCTGTCGGCGCCGCCGGCACGGAAGCGGTAGAAATAGTCGCGCGCCGGCGACAGCCCCTCGACCTCGAGGTGCACCGCATGCGCCAGTTCGAGATAGGCGATGGTCCGTTCGCTACGCAGGATGCGGGTCATCGCTGGATCGTCGGCGATCTCCACTGTCACGTCGACCGGGTGGGCCGGCATGCCGCCGCGAGCCTTCAGCGGCTCGGGTGCCAGCCGGGTCCACAGCACGAAGCCATCCGGCGCCGGGTCGCCGGATGCGACACCGAGCGTGAACGGATCGGAACTGAACGATACCGGCTGCGCCGCATCGGAGCGGCGCGAAACCAGCCCCAGCGCGCCGGCCCCGAGCAAGCCGCGCAGGAGCGTGCGGCGGTCGAAGTCGGGCATGTTTGGGAAGCGGAACATCGCAGTCTGACTCTCGGTTGCACGCCGAAGGCGTATCCTGATCTGACTATCATCGCGATATGAAGCGCGGCCGACAGCCACAACGACACCGGATTGTGATTGTTGGATTTTATCGATAGCCTGCGCCGTCATTGCTGAGTAGCCAGTATGAATATGGAAGATCTTTATCGACTGCTGCGCACCAGCCACGTCCAGGCGCAGGGCATCGTCGACACGGTCGCCGACCCGATGCTCGTGCTGGACGCCAGTCTCACGGTCCAGAGTGCCAGCCGGTCTTTCTTCGAGACATTCAAGGTCGACCGTTACGAGACCATCGGCCAGCCGCTGTTCGAACTCGGCAACGGGCAATGGGACATTCCGGACCTGCGCCGGTTGCTGCTCGAGGTCATTCCCAAGGCGACAGCGATCATCAACTACGAGGTCGAGCACGACTTCCCGGGGCTCGGGCCCAGAACGATGCTGCTGACGGCGCGGACGCTGGTGCACCCGGACAATGCCAGCCATGCGATGCTGCTGTCGATCGTCGACGCCACCGAGCGCTACAAGCGCGACGCCGCCAAGGACATCCTGCTGGGCGAGATTCGGCACCGGATGAAGAACCTGTTCGGCGTCATTCAATCCATCGCCCGCCGGACCGCGGTGGACGGGCGCTCCGCAGCCCAGTTCCGCGACGATTTCCTGGGCAGGTTCACCGCGTTGATGGAGGCCGAGGAGCTCGCCTTCTCCAAGCAGGACGAGACCGCGCTGATCAGCCTGTTCGATCGCGTGCTTGCGCCGTATCGGTCCAGCCCGGCGGCGATCGCGATCGAGCCCGGGCCGGCCGTCGAGCTCGCCTCGCGTACCCTGGTGTCGCTCAGCCTGATCATTCACGAACTGGCGACCAACGCCGTCAAATACGGTGCGCTGGCGGCAGGCCGCGGTCAGGTCCGCGTGAGCTGGCGGATCGATCCGGCCACCGACGAACTCCGGCTCGAATGGATCGAGACCGGAGGGCCGGCCGTGACGCCGCCGGAGACGACCGGGTACGGAACGGAGCTGATCCGCGCGGTCGCCGGCTACAGCCTCGGCGGCCGGGCGGAACTGGATTATGCGGTCGATGGTTTGAAAGCCGAGATCGCCATCCCGCTGAGGAGTGCACCGCTCCCGAGTTGAAAGTTGCTCGTGCAGAAGACCGTTCTGATCGTCGAGGACGAATTCCTGATCGCCATGGACCTCGCTCGGATGATCGAAGGCGACGGCTGGACGGTCATTGGTCCGGTCCCGAGCGTTCAGCAGGCGCTGCGGCTGCTGGAAGACGGCCTGCCGACGGTGGCGATGCTGGACGTCAACCTGGGAGGCGAAGTCGTTACTCCGGTCGCCGAGAAGCTCAGGGCTCACAATATACCGTTCGCGATCGCCAGCGCTTACGACAAGCCGGAAAACGTCGGCGGCGCAATCCTGGCTGGAGTGCCCAACGTCGGCAAGCCCACCAACGAGCGGCGGCTGCTCGAGGCGTTGCGGCTGCTGACCGGATCCGAGGCGCCCCGCTGACCCGCGCGGGGCTGCCGACGCCGCTACGCGACGGATGAGGTTCGCACCGCTGACGTTGCGGGCGGCGCGGTCGTGCCGCGATCGCGGGTTTCAGGCATCAGCATCAGAAACAGCAGCAGGGCGGCGGCGGCGATCGCGGCGAGCGCCAGGAAGGCGGCGCTGTAGCCGGCGCTGACCACGATCAGGCCGGCGAAGCCGGTCGACAGCGCCGCACCGACGCCGGCGGCGGTGGCGATCGCGCCCTGGCTGATGTTGAAATGCCCGGTGCCGTGGGTGAGGTCCGCCACCACCAGCGGAAACAGCGCGCCGTAGATCCCGGCCCCGACGCCGTCCAGCAGTTGCACCCCGACCAGCCAATATGGATCGTCGGACCAGGGATACAGCGCGCCGCGCAGCGCCAGCACGCCGAGCGCGACCGCGAAGATCGGCTTGCGGCCCCAGACGTCGGCCTTGTGTCCGACCAGCGCCGCGACCGGAACCATCACCAGTTGGGCGGCGACGATGCACACCGACATCAGCGTGGTGCCGAGGTTCTTGTTCACCAGCGCCAGTTTCTGCCCGACCAGCGGCAGCATCGCCGCGTTGGCGAAGTGAAACAGCACGGTCGCGCCGGCAAAGATCAACAGCGGCCGGCAGGTCAGCAGCACCTTGAAGCCGGAGGGCTGCTCGTGATGCGCGCCGGGCGCGGGGGCGTCACCAAGGCCGCGGGCGACCTCGTCGTCGATCGCGTCGGCCGGAATCGACAACGTGGCGAGGATGCTGGCCACCGCCATCGCGGCCATCAGCCAGAACACCACGCCCGGGCCGAACCCGTAAGCGAACGCGCCGGCGACCGTCGCCGCCACCGCATTGCCGGCATGGTTGAAGGCTTCGTTGCGGCCGGTCCGGCGGGCGAAGGCGCGGGGACCGACGATGCCGAGCGTCAGCGCCGCCACCGCGGGGGCAAAGATCGCGCCGGCCGCAGCCGCCACCGCCTGGGTGGCGGCGACCAGGGCGAAGCTGTCGAGCAATGGCAGCAGCACCGACGCCACCGTGACGACGACCGCCGCCGCGACGATCAGGCCACGCTTGGCGGTGGAGCGGTCGATCAGGGCGCCGGCCGGAGTCTGGGCCACGATTGCGGTCGCGGCGGCGATCGACATCACCAGTCCGATCGACGCCTCATTCCAGTTCTGTACCGCCAGCAGATAGATCGCCAGATATGGGCCGAGACCATCGCGGACGTCGGCGAGAAAGAAATTGAGCGCGTCCAGCGGCTGCGTCGACGGCTGGGTCGAGGGAGGCGGCACGGCGACCTCTCGGCTGGACAGAACGGGACCATACAAACCGCGCCGGCGCCTTCGGGTTCCGCCGTCGGCCGGGATCGCCGATTTGGCGGGTTGACCGCGGCTGTCCGGGCGGTCAGGTTTGTATCAAACAACCCAGGGGAGAAAACTGTCCATGAAGGTCCGATTGTTCGGTGTCGCCGCGGCTGCGGTCATGATCCTGGCGGCGCCGCAGGCCCGCGCTCAGCAATTCGTCAATGTGCTGACCGGCGGCACCTCGGGCGTCTATTATCCGCTCGGCGTCGCACTGTCCAAGATCTACGGCGAGAAGATCCCGAACGTGAAGGCGCAGGTGCAGGCCACCAAGGCGTCGGTCGAGAATCTCAACCTGTTGCAGCAGGGCCGCGGCGAGATCGCCTTCAGCCTCGGCGATTCGTTGAAAGCCGCCTGGGACGGCGATGCCGAAGCCGGCTTCAAGGCCAAGCTCGACAAGCTTCGGGTGATCGGCGCGATCTATCCCAACTACATCCAGATCGTCGCCTCCGCGGACACCGGCATCAAGACCCTCGCCGACCTGAAGGGCAAGAGTCTTTCGGTCGGTGCGCCGAAGTCCGGTACCGAGCTGAACTCGCGGGCGATCCTGAAAGCGGCCGGAATGGACTACAAGGATCTCGGCAAGGTCGAGTATCTGCCATTCGCCGAGTCTGTCGACCTGATGAAGAATCGCCAGCTTGCCGCCACGCTGCAGTCCGCTGGCTTAGGCGTTGCCTCGCTCAAGGATCTGTCGAACTCCACCGAGATCAACGTCGTCGCGGTGCCGAAGGAGGTGGTCGACAAGATCGGCCCGCCGTTCGTTGCCGAGACGATCCCGGCCGGCACCTACAAGGGGCAGGACAAGGACGTGCCGACCGCCGCTGTGGTCAACTATCTGGTGACCTCGAGCGCGGTGTCCGACGATCTCGCCTATCAGATGACCAAGCTGGTCTATGAATCGCTGCCGGAACTCGCCACCGCCCATGCGGCCGGCAAGGGTATCAAGCTGGAGGCCGCTGCCGCCGACAGTCCCGTCCCGCTGCATCCCGGCGCGATCAAGTACTTCAAGGAAAAGGGCGTGCTGAAGTAAGCGCGACCTCGAACACCCGTGATATCGTCATGCGCGGGCCTGACCCGCGCATCCATCGCTCTTCGAAGAGGACGGATGGCCGGGTCGAGCCCGGCCATGACGCCGATATAACAAACCCCACAACGAACCACGCGGCGGAAACGGGCGTCCATGCTGAAGGCTGAGGTTGCGGTCGAACAGGCTCCCGGAGCCGTCAAGGTCGAGTTCGACAATTTCGAGCACGGGTTTCCGGCCGGGTTCGGTCCGCGCGGCTGGCGTCATCTGGCCTATGCGGTGGCGATCGCCTTTGCCAGCTTCCAGCTCGTCATCGCGGCCTGGAACGTGCTGCCGAGCCAGGTGGTGCGCGGGGTTCATGTCGGCTTCCTGTTGCTGCTCACCTTCGGGCTGATCGGCAATTTCACCGCCCGCACCGATCTCGGCCGCGCGATCGCATGGTCGATCGGCGCGCTCGGCTTTCTGTGTGGGCTGTATCAGTGGATCTTTTACGCCGACCTGATCCTGCGCGATGGCGACCCGACCCATCTCGATCTGGTGGTCGGCACGCTGCTGGCGGTGCTGATCTTCGAGGGCACGCGGCGGCTGATGGGGCCGGCGCTGCCGATCATGTGCGGCGTCTGCCTGCTGTACTGGTTCTTCGGCCAGTATCTGCCGGCGCCGCTCAATCATCGCGGCTATGATTTCGATCAGGTCGTCACCCATCTGTCGTTCGGCACCGAGGGCTTCTACGGCGTGCCGATCTACGTCTCGGCGACCTACATCTTCCTGTTCATCCTGTTCGGCTCGTTCCTCGAGCGCGCCGGCATGATCCAGCTCTTCACCGACGTGTCGCTCGGCCTGTTCGGCGGCAGCCGCGGCGGTCCGGCCAAGGTGTCGGTGTTCGCCTCGGGGCTGATGGGCACGATTTCCGGCTCCGGCGTCGCCAACGTCGTCACCGTCGGCCAGTTCACCATCCCGCTGATGATCAAGTTCGGCTACCGCCGCGCCTTCGCGGCCGGCGTCGAGGCCACCGCCTCGATGGGCGGCCAGATCATGCCGCCGGTGATGGGCGCGGTCGCCTTCATTATGGCCGAGACGCTCGGCGTCGATTACTCGGTGATCGTCAAGGCGGCGGTGATCCCGGCGTTTCTGTACTTCGCGTCGGCGTTCTGGATGGTGCATCTCGAGGCCGGCAAGCATGGTCTGGTCGGGATGAAGAAGTCCGAGATCCCGAGCGCGTGGCGCGCCGTGGTCGCCCGCTGGTACCTGGTGTTGCCGCTGGCGGCGCTGGTGTTCATGCTGTTCGAAGGCTTCACCCCGCTGTATGCCGGCTCGATGGGGCTGGCGCTGACGGTGGCGCTGATCCTCGGCGCTTCCATCGTGCAAGGCTTCTCCAGGCCGGTGCTGCGTTATGTGTTCTGGATCGGGCTGGCGCTGGTGGTCGGCGCGGTGTCGCGCGACGGCCTCGACATCATGCAGATCCTGATCGTGGTCGCGGTGCTGGTGGCAATCACGGCGATCACCCGCGGCGGCCGCGCGACGTTGGTCGCGTGCCGGGATTCGCTGGCGGACAGCGCCAAATCGGCGCTCACCGTCGGCATGGCCTGCGCCATCGTCGGCACCATCATCGGCATGATGACGCAGACCGGCGTCGGCACCGTGTTCGGGAGCTGGGTGATCGGGCTCGGCGAGCACAGCCTGTTTCTGGCGCTGGTGATGACCATGCTGCTGTCGATCCTGCTCGGCACCGGCATCCCGACCATCCCGACCTACATCATCACCGCGGCGCTGGCGGCGCCGGCGCTCGCCAATCTCGGCGTGCCGCTGATCATCAGCCATATGTTCGCGTTCTACTACGGCATCATGGCCGACCTGTCGCCGCCGGTGGCGTTGGCCGCGCTGGCGGCGGCGCCGATCGCCAAGGAAAAGCCCGACAAGATCGGCTGGGAGGCGATGCGGATCGCGCTCGCCGGCTACGTCATCCCGTTCATCGCGGTGTACTCGCCGGCCCTCATGCTGCAGCCCGGCGACGCGATGGCCGCGGAGCTCGGCTTCTACGGCGCCGTGCTGTATGCGACGCTGAAGGCGCTGCTCGCGATCGGGCTGTTCGGCATGGCGTCGATCGGTTTTCTGTTCACCCGCATGACCGTGGTCGAGCGGCTGGTGGCATTTGCGGCGGCGGTCTGCCTGCTCGGCGAATTTCGCTACAGCGACTATGCGGGTTTCGTGATCGCGGCGCTGATCGTCGGCTGGCAATGGCGGCAGCGGCCGCGTAGCGCGGTAGCCGCGGCATGAGCCTCTGCGTCGCGTCCGCCGGCGTGATCAAGACGCTGGCGGTCGCCGCCTTCACGCTGGCCTGGACGCACTCGATCGAGAAGACCGAATGGCAGGAGGACTGGCGGGTGACCCCGCAGGGCCTCGAACTGATCGCCGCGCGCGTCAAAGGCAGCGGTGCCGGCATGGAGCCGGCGCCGGAGGCGCGGTTGGTCGATGGCTGGTTTCAATGGCGGGTGACGCGCCCGCCGCAGCGCGAGCTGATGCTCGGCAACTCCGGGATGGCGGGCGAATGGCGGCTGTGCGCGGAGGGAGGCTGCCGCAGCTTCTCCGAGATCGTCGGACACCCCATTGGCGCGCAGCCGACCACGCTCATTAGCTGCCCGGACTAGCCTTTCAGCGCATTGCTGCCGGTTGAATAACGCCCCCCTTGCTTCCGAATAATCGCTTGCGGTCTCAGCCGAAGCGCAGGCACAGTGCGGGCGATACAGATCGCCCGCTCGGCGGGCGCTCGGCCGGTTCCAGGGAAAGGTGTCACCGATGGGTCCGGTCGCATGCGCGAAGCGGAAGTTCATACTGCTGCTGATCAAGCCGTCGCATTACGACGACGACGGCTACGTCCTGCGCTGGTGGCGCGGGATCATCCCCTCCAATTCGCTCGCCACGCTGTACGGCATCGCAGCCGATGTCGCCGCACGCCAGGTGCTCGGCGCCGATGTCGAGTTCGAGATCGAGGCGATGGACGAATTCAATACCCGAATCGATGTTCCGGCGCTGCTCGATCGCTTCGCCCGCAACGGCAATTTCGGTCTGGTGGCGCTGGTCGGGGTGCAGTCCAACCAATATCCGCGCGCGCTCGACATCGCCCGGCCGTTCCGCGCCCGCGGCGTGCCGGTGGTGATGGGCGGGTTTCACGTCTCCGGTTGCCTGGCGATGCTCGACGGCAAGGCGATCGGGCTCGACGAGTGCCGCGAGATGGGCGTGTCGATGTTCGCCGGCGAGGCCGAGGGCGGCCGGCTCGACGACGTGCTGCAGGACGCTGCCGCCGGAAGGCTGCAGCCGGTCTACAACTTCCTCAACGACCTGCCCGGGATCGAGGGCGTGCCGGCGCCGTATCTGCCGCTCGCCACCGTGAAGCGGACGCTCGGCCTGTCGACCAGCGTCGATGCCGGGCGCGGCTGTCCGTACCAGTGCTCGTTCTGCACCATCATCAACGTGCAGGGCCGCAAGTCGCGCTACCGCACGCCCGACGATATCGAGGCGATGGTGCGCCGGAACTGGGCGCAGGGCATCAGCAAGTACTTCATCACCGACGACAACTTCGCCCGCAACAAGGATTGGGAGGCGATCCTCGACCGGCTGATCGAGCTGCGCGAATCCGAGGGCCTGCCGCTCGGCTTCATGATCCAGGTCGACACGCTGTGCCACAAGATTCCGCGCTTCATCGAGAAGACCAAGCGCGCCGGCGTGACCCGGGTGTTCATCGGGCTGGAGAACATCAACCCGGCCAACCTGATCACCGCCAACAAGCGGCAGAACAAGATCACCGAATATCGCGCGATGCTGCTGGCCTGGAAGGATCACGGCATCATCACGCTGGCCGGCTACATCCTCGGCTTTCCGGCCGACACACCGGAATCGATCCGCGCCGACATCGACATCATCAAGCGCGAACTGCCGATCGACGTGATGGAGTTCTTCTGCTTGACGCCGCTGCCGGGCTCGGAGGATCACCAGACGCTGTGGCGCGCCGGCGTGGCGATGGATTCCGATCTCAACACCTACGACGTCGAACACGTCTGCACCGCGCATCCGTTGATGTCGCGGCCCGAATGGGAGGCGATCTATCAGGAGGCGTGGAGCCGCTACTACACGCCCGAGCACATCGAGACGCTGCTGCGCCGCGCCGCGGCGACCGGCATCAAGCTCAGCAGCCTGGTCAAGCTGCTGGCGATCTTCTCGACCGCCGTGCGGGTGGAGAACGTGCATCCGCTGCAATGCGGGCTGTTCCGGCAGCGGCATCCGTCGGAGCGGCGTCCGGGTCTCGCCGCGCCGCACCCGCTGCTGTTCTGGCCGCGCTTCGTGTTCGACAGCGTACGCAAGACCGCCGCGATCCTGGCGGCATTCGCCGCCGTCGCGGCGATTGGCGTCCGCGTCGCGCGCGATCCGGACCGGCTCGCCTACACCGATCAGGCGCTGACGCCGGTGGCCGACGACGACGCCGATTCGCTCGGGCTCCTGACCCAGAGCGCCAGCGCCAAGCAGGCTGTCGCCCACCAGAAGAAGGTGTTTGATCTCACCCACGGGACGCCGTAAGCACCGCTCGTCGCAGGTCCCGCCGCCGCTCGGCCACGTGTCGGCGCGGGTCTGTGCCTGCGATCCGCGTAACGTGTAGTGGAACAAGAAGTATGCAACGTCTGAACGGCAAAACCGCGCTGGTGGTCGGCGCCGGTTCGATCGGTCCCGGCTGGGGTAACGGCAAGGCGACCGCGGTGACGTTCGCCCGAGAAGGCGCGCAGGTGTTCTGCGTCGATCGCAATCTCGCCGCCGCAGAGGAGACCGTCGACATCATCAAGGCCGAAGGCGGTCGCGGCATCGCGTTTGCCGCCGACGTCAGCCGCGCCGCCGACGTCGAGGCGATGGTCGCGGCCTGCGTCAAGGCCTGGGACGGCATCGACGTGCTCGACAACAATGTCGGCATTGCGGAGACCGGCGGCGTCGTCGACGTCTCCGAGGCCGATTGGGACCGGGTGTTCGCGATCAATCTGAAGAGCGCCTATCTGGCGATGAAGTACGTCGTGCCGGTAATGCAACGTCAGGGTGGCGGGTCGATCATCAACATCTCGTCGATCGCGTCGATCAGATATCTCGGCATCTCCTATGTCAGCTACGCGGCCTCGAAGGCGGCGATGAACGCGCTGACCCGCAACACTGCGGGGGAATATGCCAAGGACCATATCCGCGTGAATGCGATCCTGCCGGGGCTGATGAAGACCCCGATGGTGGCGCACTCCGCCGGCCTCGCCGCCAGCTATGCGGGCGGCGATGTCGACGCGATGTGGCGCGCGCGCGACGCCCAGGTGCCGATGGGCCATATGGGCGAAGCCTGGGACGTTGCAAATGCCGCATTGTTTCTCGCCAGCGACGAATCCAAATACGTCACCGGCATCGAACTGGTGGTCGACGGCGGCCTGACGCTGAAGGTGAACTAAGCAGCAGCGCTTCACGCTTCCCCACGTCATGGCCGGGCTTGACCCGGCCATCCACGGACAAGTGCACGGCGCGCTTGAAAGACGTGGATGCCCGGGTCAAGCCCGGGCACGACGAAGAGGAATGAAACGACGCTGATTTGAAGTACGAAGCGGTAGTTCTATCGATGCGCGTTGTTTTCATTGCCGCGAGTCTCCTGATCGCAGCGGCTGTCGCCGGGCCCCCGGCGTTCGCCACCGGTGGCGAGCCGCCGGACGATCCGACCGCTGATCCGGGCGCGTGCCTGGCCGCGGCGAACCTGCCGGACGATCGGCACACCATCGCGCTGTGCAGCAAGGTGATCGACAGCCGCGAGACCGATCGGGAGCAGCGCGTCAAGGCGTTGCTGGCGCGGGCCGCCGCCCACGCCCGGATCGGTCAGGTCGATCGCGCCATCGCCGACTACGACGATGCGCTGCGGGTCGATCCGAAACAGCCCGACGCGCTCAATGCCCGCGGCGAGCTGTGGCGCGGCAAGGGCGATGCGCGCAAGGCGTTGACCGATTTCGCCGCCGCCCTGAAGCTGCGGCCTGGTCACGTCGCGGCGCGTGCCAACCACAAGGCGCTGGCGCTCGAGGTCGAACGCGCCGGAATGCAGCAGGCATTGGCCGGCAGGCCGAGCTTCGACTGCCGCGGCGCCCGCAAGGCTGTGGACAAGGCGATCTGCGCCGATCCGGCGCTGGCCGATCTCGACCGGCGGATCGACGCTCAGTACCGCCGGGCGCTCCGCGACAGCGCCGGCCAGCCGGCGGTACTGCGGGCGCTGAAGAAGGCACACACTTCCTTCGTTGCCGCGCGCGACGCCGGCTTCGGCCGTCCCGGCTACGATCTGCGCGCCGCTCTGGAAGCACGCCTGCGGCAATTGTCGGGAGCGGGCGGCGGCTAGACGTCGACCCCAGCTCTCCGGCAGGCGCTTGCAACCCGTTGGCAGCTCGCCACAATGCCGCCCGGGCCGGACCGAACCAAAGGATGCGGCTTGATTAGGAACAAAGGCGGGGTTGCGTACCGCGCCTAAAAGCCGGACATGGCGGGCAAACCGCCTTGAGATCCACGGGAGCGTGACGCCATGACTATCCATGACAACAGCCGTTACCGCGAAGTTCATGCCCGCTCGCTGGCCGACCCGGAGGGTTTCTGGGGAGAGGTCGCGCAGAGCATCGACTGGATCGAGCCGCCCACCAAGGTGTTCGATGCCTCGCTCGGCCTGTACGGCCGCTGGTTTCCCGGCGCCAAGGTCAACACCTGCTACAACGCGCTCGACCGCCACGTCGCCAGCGGCCGTGCCGATCAGCTCGCGCTGATCCACGACTCGCCGCTGACCGGCACGACGTCCAAATTCACCTATGCCGAGATGCTGCGCGAGGTGCAGACGCTCGCCGCGATCATGCAGGATTTCGGCGTGCAGAAGGGTGACCGCGTCATCCTCTATATGCCGATGGTGCCGGAATCGATGGTGGCGATGCTGGCCTGCGCCCGTATCGGCGCGGTGCATTCGGTGGTGTTCGGCGGCTTCGCCGCCAAGGAGCTCGCCACCCGTATCGAGGATGCAAAGCCGAAGCTGATCCTGTCGGCGAGCTGCGGCATCGAGCCGGGCCGCATCGTCAAGTACAAGCCGCTGCTGGACGAGGCGATCGAACTCGCTTCGGTGAAGCCGGAAGCCTGCATCATCCTGAAGCGGCCGCAGCAGGATTGCGAGCTGAAGCCGGGCCGCGATCACGACTGGGCAGGCCTGCGCGAGCAGGCGCTCGCCGCCGGCAAGAAAGCCGAGTGTGTCGCGGTCGACGCCACCGATCCGCTGTACATCCTCTACACCTCCGGCACGACCGGTAAGCCGAAGGGCGTGGTCCGCGACAATGGCGGCCATCTCGTCGCGCTGAAATGGACGATGGAAAACCTCTACGGCATCAAGCCGGGCGAAGTGTGGTGGTGCGCCTCCGACATCGGCTGGGTGGTCGGCCACAGCTACATCATCTACGGCCCGCTGATCCACGGCGCGACCACGATCATGTACGAAGGCAAGCCGGTCGGCACCCCCGACGCCGGCGCGTTCTGGCGGGTGATCGCCGAGCACGGCGCGGTGGCGCTGTTCACGGCGCCGACCGCGTTCCGCGCGATCCGCAAGGAAGACGGCGACGGCAGCTTCATCCGCAAATACGATCTGTCGAAATTCCGCACCCTGTTCCTGGCGGGCGAACGCGCCGATCCGCCGACGGTGGAATGGGCCGAGCAGCAGCTCAAGGTGCCGGTGATCGATCACTGGTGGCAGACCGAAACCGGCTGGTGCATCGCCGGCAATCCGGTCGGCCTCGGCCTGTTGCCGGTCAAGCACGGCTCGCCGACGGTGCCGATGCCCGGCTACAAGCTCGAAGTCGTCGACGAGGGCGCCAAGCCGGTGCCGGCGGGGACGATGGGCTCGATCGTGATCAAGCTGCCGCTGCCGCCCGGCAACCTGCCGACGCTGTGGCAGCAGGACGAGCGCTGCCGCGAGAGCTACTTCGCCGACTTCCCCGGCTACTACAAGACCTCCGACGCCGGCTATGTCGATGACGACGGCTACGTCTTCGTGATGGGTCGCACCGACGACATCATCAACGTCGCCGGCCACCGGCTGTCGACCGGCGGCATGGAGGAGATCCTGGCCTCGCATCCGGACGTCGCCGAATGCGCCGTGCTCGGCATCAACGATCCGATCAAGGGCGAGGTGCCGTGCGGCCTGATCGTGCTGAAGAGCGGCGTTGCCCGCGATCCGGCCGAGATCGAGAAGGAGATCGTCAAGCTGGTGCGCGACAAGCTCGGCCCGGTCGCGGCGTTCAAGCTGGCCGTCACCGTGCCGCGGCTGCCGAAGACCCGCTCCGGCAAGATCCTGCGCGGCACCATCAAGAAGATCGCCGACGGCGACGCCTGGACGATGCCGGCCACGATCGAAGACCCCACCGCGCTCGACGACATCTCCTCGGCGCTGAAGAGCCATAGCTGAGCCTGGGGAGGGGCCGACTTGCGGACTTACAAACTCCGCAATTCGGGTTAGACAAAGCCTCGCAACGTCATTCCGGGGCGCGCGTGTCACGCGCGAACCCGGAATCCAGACGTTGTTGCCACGAGAGTCCGGGTTCGCTCGCTTCGCGAGTGCCCCGGAATGGCCCGTGCTCTGGGGACCTTGGATGCCATCAACCTCGAAACGCCTGATCGTCCTGGCGGTCGTCGCGCTCGCGCTCGCCGGCTGCGCCAGCCGCAACGATGCGCCGGCCGATCTCGGCGACGATGACGCCTTCTGCCGGCAGAACGGCGTCGCAGCCGGTTCGCCCGAATACGTCGCCTGCCGCAAGGACCGCGACGTGCAGCGCTCCAACGCCCTCAGCCGTGCCAACCGCGCCCAGCGCAACCTCGGCGAATACATGATGCGGAATCCCGAGCGCCCGTAAGCCCTTGCGACGGCTTGGCTATGCCCGAAGCCTGGAATTCAGGGCGCGAGCTGGCGGTACTTTGCGCGCTGCGGTAAGCGAATCCGTGACCCAAAAGTCACGCGCGGCCCAATGTCGCAGCAATTGCGCCGTCGTTTGATCCAGATCAAACCCGCCCCTCCCTCACAGGCATTTGTGCACCTCAGCGTGAACTCCCGCTCACGCGAACGAGCTTCAAAAGGGGCACCTATGACCAAATTTCTGACTGCAGTGTCGGCGCTGGCTTTGGCGGCGGCGTTCAACCTCGCGCCGGCCTCCGCCGACGCCGCCGATCTCGCCACCCGACCGATCTACAAGGCGCCGGTGGTGGCGGAATCCAGCCCGTGGATGATCCGCCTGCGCGCGCTGGGCGTGGTGCCCCGGGATTCGGGCTATGTCGATCAGATTGCCGGCTCGTCGCTGAAGACCTCCGACGCGCTCGTGCCCGAGCTCGACATCACCTACTTCTTCACCAAGAACATCGCCGCCGAACTGATCCTCGGCGTCACCCGCCACAGCGTTTCCGGCGCGGGCTCGCTCACCGGCATCGACGTCGGCAAGGCCTGGCTGCTGCCGCCGACCCTGACGCTGCAGTATCACTTCACCGAGTTCGGCGCGTTCAAGCCTTATGTCGGCGCCGGCGTGAACTACACCTTCTTCTTCAGCCAGAGCGCGGCCTGCTGCACCGTGATCGACAGCCACCTCAAGGACGCGTTCGCGCCGGCGGTGCAGATCGGTTTCGACTACATGATCGATCAGCACTGGGGCATCAACGTCGACGTCAAGAAGCTGTGGCTGCGTCCCGAGTGGAGCGGCACGCTCGCTGGCGGCACGCCGATCACCGGCAAGGTCAATCTCGATCCGTGGCTGATCGGCACCGGCATCACCTACCGGTTCTGAGCTTTTCAGCCTGCGACGAAGCGCGGGGCGGAGCAATCCGCCTCGCGCTTTTCGTTTGAATGCGCCCGCCGCAACATTGCGCCGGGACGGCATTCCTGCTTTGGCTTTGCGCCACCAAACTGAAGGAACCGACCCATGAGCATCGAAGTCAGGGATTGCAACGGCGCGCTGCTCGCCGATGGCGACAACGTCTCCCTCATCAAGGATCTGAAGCTGAAGGGCTCGTCCACCGTGCTGAAGCGCGGCACGATGATCCGCGGCATCCGCCTCACCGACAGCGAAGACGAGATCGAGGGCCGCACCGACAAGATCAAGGGTTTGGTACTGCGGACGGAATTCTTGAAGAAGGCATGAACGCCGCCGGGAAGCTGGCGCTAGTGGAGTTGCCCGCTGTCGCCCACCGCGTAGCTGAAAATCACCGCGGCGCGGAGCCGGGCCAACTCGGCCTCGAGGTGTTCGTTGACCTGCATCAGCGCGCGTAGCGCCTCGTGAACGCTGCCGCCGCTTTCCGCGACGATCCGGTCGATCTGCTTGTCCAAGGGGGTCGGCATGAGAGTGTCCCGCTGATCATGCTGGCGATGGCATCAACAAGGACACCAATCCGTCGATCAGGGCGCGAGTTCCTTCTGATCGCGGCGGGATCGCGATTGCCGGGAGTTGTCACCGTTATCCCCAGCCTTCCTTGGGGCCGGAGAGGATGCATGCCGGGAACGGGTTAGGCGTCAGCGCGTACCGATGCGTTGGTGTCGTGGCCAGAAACCGGCAAAATGAGCCACGTCCGCCATCTCCGTTGCGGCCGGTTGTCACCCGGCATGCGCAGCATCAATGCACGAGCGGCGCCGGCGTTCCGTGGACAATCGGCGAGGCGGTGGGCGGCGATCGGGGTGACATGATCACAGACGGTCAGAGCCGCAGGCGGCAATGAAGGCTCAGCCAGAGCCGGGTCCCGAACCCGCTCGTCCCCCGCGCCACCCCATTCATTGCAGTTGGTGCCGCCCTGAAGGAGCCACGATGCCGCATCGGAAGATCGAGAGGAAGGCGCTCGCCGTGCCGAGCTCGCGGCTGTCGCGGCTCGCCAAGCTGGGCGGGCTGGCTTCCTCCATCGCGGGCAACGTCGCCGCCGATGTTGCCGGTCAGCTCGTCCGCGGGCAGCGCCCCCGGATGGACGAACTGCTGCTGACCCCGGCGAATGCGCTCAAGGTCGCCGACCGGCTGGCGCAGATGCGCGGCGCCGCAATGAAGGTTGGCCAGCTAATCTCGATGGACGCCGGCGACATGCTGCCGCCGGAACTGGCCGAAATCCTCGGCCGGCTGCGCTCGGAAGCGCACCACATGCCGGTGCCGCAGCTCAGGCGGGTGCTGACCGAAGCGTGGGGCCGTAACTGGCAGCAGCGCTTTGCCGAATTCGACGCCGAGCCGATCGCGGCGGCCTCGATCGGCCAGGTCCATCGGGCGCGGACCAGGGACGGCCGCGATCTGGCGATCAAGGTGCAGTATCCCGGCGTCCGCCGCAGCATCGATTCCGACGTCAACAACGTCGCCTCGCTGATGCGCGTCGCCGGCCTGGTGCCGGGCGGCGTCGACATCGCGCCGATGATCGCCGAGGCCAAGCGCCAGTTGCACGAAGAGGCCGATTACGAGCGCGAGGGCCGCTGCCTGTCGAGCTTCGGCGCGCTGCTCGCCGACCGGCCGGAATTCCGCGTGCCCGAGCTGCACCCCGATCTGACGGCGCCGAACGTCCTGGCGATGAGCTATGTCGACGGCAGCCCGGTCGACAGCCTCGCCGCGGCGCCGCAGGCGGAGCGCGACCGGGTGCTGACGCTGCTGATCGTGCTCTTGTTCCGCGAGCTGTTCGAATTCCGGCTGATGCAGACCGATCCGAACTTCGCCAACTACCGCTACGCGCCGGCGACCGGGCAGGTGCTGCTGCTGGATTTCGGCGCCACCCGCGCCTTCCCGCCGGAGTTCGCCGAGCTGTATCGCCGCCTGCTGCGCGCCGGGCTGAGCGGCGATCGCCCCGGCATCCGCGCCGCTGCGCGCGACATCGGCTTTCTCGCCGACGGCGTGCCGGCGCGGCTGGAGCAGGCGATGCTCGAGATGTTCGAAATGTCGCTGCAGCCGCTGCGGCAGGATGCGCCGTTCGATTTCGGCGTCAGCGATCTGGCGGTGCGGATGCGCGAAGCCGGCATGGCGATGGCGTCGGACCGCGCGCATTTCCGTATCCCGCCGATGGACACGCTGTTCCTGCAGCGCAAGTTCGGCGGCATCTACATGCTGGCGACGCGGATGCGGGCGCGGGTCGACCTGCGCGGCATCGTCGAGCCGTATCTGTGACGACTGGACGGGAGGAGCCGCGAATGGCCGAGGCCGCAAACGCCAAATTCTGGGACAAGGTCGCCGACCGCTACGCGGCGCGGCCGATCAAGGATCCGGCCGCGTTCGACGCGATGCTGGCCGACGTGGCGGGGCGGCTGCGGCCGACCGACCGGGTGCTGGAGATCGGCTGCGGCACCGGCTCCGCCGCGATCCGGCTGGCGCCGCACGCCGCCGAATGGATCGCCTCCGACTTCTCGGCCGAGATGTTGCGGATCGCCCGCGCCAAGCCGGCGCCGGACAATCTGCGCTTCGTCCAGGCCGACGCCGCCACCGCCTTCGACGGCGGCCCGTTCGACGCGATCTGCGCCTTCCAGGTGCTGCATCTGGTGCCGGACATGCCGGGCACTCTGGCGCAGATCCACGCCCACCTGAAGCCGGGCGGGCTGTTGATCAGCAAGACCTGGTGCTTTGCCGAGATGGGCTTCAAGTTGCGCGCGCTGTTCTTCGTCCTCCGCAGCATCGGCCTGTTCCCGCGTGCCCAGACCCTGACCCGCAGCGCACTGCGCCAGGCGATCCGCGATGCCGGCTTCGAGATCGCCGACGAACGTGTGTTCGGCACCAACCCGCACGGCCCCTACATCGTGGCACGCAAGACGGGTTAACGGGCGCGGTGTGCGTGAGTAAGACGCGCCGACCTGCCAAGTAAGCGCTCCAGGTGGCGGTTGTTGAGTGACTTCAGGTCTCGACGTACTCGGCCAGACTGGTCGGCTGCGGGACAGGCAAGCCGTCTTCTCTCAAGCCGTCGATGTGAAACCGGATCGCCTCGCGGATCTCTACCTCGACGGTAGCGACGCTGTCGCCGGTCGCGACGCATCCGGGAAGGTCCGGCACATAGGCCGAATAATTACCCTCAGCTTGTTCGATAACGACCGCGTAGCGCATCAGCGCCGCTCCTTTAAGCCTGCCTGTTTGAGGATACTGGCAAATGTGCCCGGGGCAAGATCATCGGAGGGCTTACCGGCGACCGTAACACGGCCTGGCTTCCAAGGATGTTTGAATTGCCGGTGGCTTCCGCGGGTAGCGATGTGGATCCACCCGTCCGCCTCGATCAGCAGAATGACGTCTCGAACCTTCATCGGAGCGCTCCGCCAAGGTGACCAGCATATTCCAGCCTCGGCCATGTGCCTTGCTGCTTTGGTTGCAGGCGGCAGGCGCCGGTGGCCCCTTGACTCCGCCCGGCCGGAGTGATGGTCTGCCGCCCATGCGCACGTTCCGCCCGACCCCGCTGCTCAGACGTCGTTGGTGGCGCACCTCGTAACCAGAGGTGGCCGTGCGATCCCGTTAATTTCCGATCGTCCTGAGGCCGCCACGCGAGGCGGCTTTCGTTTGTCCTGTGTGGCGTTCCTTCGGCAAGTTGCTTAAGAGGATGCCATGAACAGGACCGTTTTTTCGCTTCCCGCGACCAGCGACTACAAGACCGCCGCGGGCCTCGCGGTGACGCGCAGCGCCCAGCCTTTCACCGGCGGCCAAGCGCTCGACGAGCTGATCGACCTGCTCGATCACCGCCGCGGCGTGATGCTGTCGTCCGGCACAACCGTACCGGGTCGCTATGAGAGCTTCGACCTCGGCTTCGCCGATCCGCCGCTGGCGCTGACCACCAGGGCCGAGAAATTCACCATCGAGGCGCTCAATCCGCGCGGCCGGGTGCTGATCGCGTTCCTGTCCGACAAGCTTGAAGAGCCCTGCGTGGTGGTCGAGCAGGCCTGCGCAACCAAGATCAGGGGGCACATTGTCCGCGGCGAGGCCCCGGTCGACGAGGAGCAGCGCACCCGCCGCGCCAGCGCGATCTCGCTGGTGCGCGCCGTCATCGCCGCGTTCGCTTCGCCGGCCGATCCGATGCTCGGGCTGTACGGCGCCTTCGCCTACGACCTGGTGTTCCAGTTCGAGGACCTGAAGCAGAAGCGCGCCCGCGAGGCTGACCAGCGCGACATCGTGCTGTACGTGCCGGACCGGCTGCTGGCCTACGACCGCGCCACCGGCCGAGGTGTCAGCATCGCCTACGAGTTCGCCTGGAAGGGACAGTTCACCGCCGGGCAGCCGAACGAGACCGCCGAGAGCGTCTACACCCAGACCGGCCGGCAGGGTTTCGCCGACCACGCCCCGGGCGACTACCCCAAGGTGGTCGAGAAGGCGCGCGCGGCGTTCGCCCGCGGCGACCTGTTCGAGGCGGTGCCGGGCCAGTTGTTCGGCGAGCCGTGCGAACGCTCGCCGGCCGAAGTGTTCAAGCGGCTGTGCCGGATCAATCCGTCGCCCTATGGCGGCCTGCTCAATCTCGGCGACGGCGAATTCCTGGTGTCGGCCTCGCCCGAGATGTTCGTCCGCTCCGATGGCCGCCGGATCGAGACCTGCCCGATCTCCGGCACCATCGCCCGCGGCGTCGACGCGATCAGCGACGCCGAGCAGATCCAGAAGCTCCTGAACTCGGAGAAGGACGAGTTCGAGCTCAACATGTGCACCGACGTCGACCGCAACGACAAGGCGCGGGTCTGCGTCCCGGGCACCATCAAGGTGCTGGCGCGGCGGCAGATCGAGACCTATTCGAAGCTGTTCCACACCGTCGATCACGTCGAGGGCATGCTGCGCCCCGGCTTCGATGCGCTCGACGCGTTTCTGACCCACGCCTGGGCCGTGACGGTCACCGGCGCGCCGAAACTGTGGGCGATGCAGTTCGTCGAGGACAACGAGCGCAGCCCGCGGCGCTGGTACGCCGGCGCCTTCGGGGCGGTCGGGTTCGACGGCTCGATCAATACCGGCCTCACCATCCGCACGATCCGGATGAAGGACGGCCTCGCCGAGGTCCGGGTCGGCGCCACCTGCCTGTTCGATTCCGATCCGGTGGCCGAAGACAAGGAATGCCAGGTCAAGGCTGCGGCGCTGTTCCAGGCGCTGCGCGGCGATCCGGCCAAGCCGCTGTCCGCGCTGGCGCCGGATGCCACCGGCTCGGGCAAGAAGGTGCTGCTGGTCGACCACGACGACAGCTTCGTGCACATGCTGGCCGACTATTTTCGCCAGGTCGGCGCCCAGGTCACCGTGGTGCGCTATGTCCACGGCCTGAAGATGCTGGCCGAGAACAGCTATGATCTTCTGGTGCTGTCGCCCGGTCCCGGCCGGCCCGAGGACTTCAGGATCAAGGACACGATCGACGCCGCGCTTGCCAAGAAGCTGCCGATCTTCGGCGTCTGCCTCGGCGTGCAGGCGATGGGTGAGTATTTCGGCGGCACGCTCGGCCAGCTCGCGCAGCCTGCGCATGGCCGCCCGTCGCGGATCCAGGTGCGCGGCGGTACGCTGATGCGTGGCTTGCCCAACGAAGTTACGATCGGCCGCTACCACTCGCTCTATGTCGACATGCGCGACATGCCGAAGGAACTGACCGTCACCGCCTCCACCGAAGACGGCATCGCGATGGCGATCGAGCACAACACCCTGCCGGTCGGCGGCGTGCAGTTCCACCCCGAGTCGCTGATGTCGCTCGGCGGCGAGGTCGGCCTGCGGATCGTCGAGAACGCCTTCCGGCTCGGTCAGCCGGCCTAAGCCGAATGGCCGGCATCGGCGATTGATCCAGATCGAAGGCCCGCCGGGGGAGCTCTGCTACCACCCCCGGCGGCAACTCAGTCGAATTGCCCGACTTGCGCCTCCCGCCCGCCAATGACGAATTGCGCCATCCGTAACGAAAGACCCGCGCCGATGACCCCCGAGTTTGCAAACGATTTGAAAGCCAGCGTCCGGGCGATTCCGGACTATCCCAAGCCTGGGATCATCTTCCGCGACATCACCACGCTGCTCGGCGAACCGCGGGCGTTCCGCCGCGCGATCGACGAACTGGTGCAGCCCTGGGCGGGTTCGAAGATCGACAAGGTCGCCGGGATCGAGGCGCGCGGCTTCATCATCGGTGGCGCGATCGCCCATCAGGTCTCGTCAGGCTTCGTGCCGATCCGCAAGAAGGGCAAGCTGCCGCATACCTGCGTGTCAATGGAAGACGCGCTGGAATACGGCACCGACAAGATCGAGATCCACGTCGATGCCATCACCCCGGGTGAGCGGGTGATCCTGGTCGACGATCTGATCGCGACCGGCGGCACCGCCGAAGGCGCCATCAAGCTGCTGCGCCAGATCGGTGCCGAAGTCCTCGCCGCCTGCTTCGTCATCGATCTGCCCGAACTTGGCGGCGCCGCCAAGATCCGCGCCATGGGCGTCCCGGTCCGGACGTTGGTCGCGTTCGAAGGGCATTGACTTAACCTCTCGCCGCATGGCGGGGAGAGGTCGGATTGCGCAGCAATACGGGTGAGGGGCCGGGCACTGCATCAGCAAGCTGCGGCATCCGCTGGGAGGCCGTAGCCCCTCACCCCAGCCCTCTCCCCGCAAGAGCGGGGCGAGGGAGCCCGCCGCCTGCAAGGCGAGATCGCGGATGAACGCTCAAGCTGCAACACCGTCTGTGGTGCGATAGCCGCACTACCGCCCCTGGGTCAGCTCAAGCTCCAGCGCGCGGAAGGTCGTGTAGTTGCCACGGATCCACTGGTTGAGTTCGGTGGAGGCGTCGGGCTCGGCGCGCAGGTAGCCGGTGAACGAGAAGTTTACGCGGTCAATGTAGGTCTTCAGAAACGGTGGCAGCCCTCGGATTCGCATCACCCGGCCGTGGCGGTACACCGCCGGCAGCTCGCCGAGCAGGATGTGCTCGTTGTCGATGGTGATGAGCTGCCGCGGCGGCACGATGTCCTGCAGGCGGTCGTAGGCGCGCGCCGAGTTGCGGTCGGTGTCGGCGAGGAACAGCACCACCGGTGCCACCCGGCGCCGCGCCGCTTCCTTGATGAAGCCGATCTCCGCGAACGTGTTGAAGAACTCGTCGAAGGCATGGAAGCCGAGGTCGACCACCTTGGCGAGGTCGTCGTCCAGGATCAGCCGGTCCATCAGCGCCATCTTGCCGAAGGTGTCGTCGACCTGTGCGGTCTCGGTGACGCGCGGCAGATAGTCGAGCAGCGACGGCTCCTTGACGTTGACGTCGAACGCCAGCACCGCGCCGCGCTGCAGCAGCAGATATTCGGTGAGCACGCGAGCGATCAGGGTCTTGCCGACGAACGGCCGCGGCGAACAGACAATGTAAACCGGGGTGCGCGACATCAGGCTGGATCGGTCGGGAATGCCGTCCGATATAGCCGGATTCCGCAGCGATGCGAACTATTTCTCGCCCGGCTCGTCGGTCACCGGGGTGCCGCGCCCGTTCTTGTCCTTGCCGACGATGTCGGTCAGCTTGATCCGGTCGAACTCGCTCCAGACGTTGGCGAGCCAGTGCCGGACATAGCCGCGCAGCACGAACGAGTAGTTGGCCGGCTCGCCGCTGACGCCCTTGTTGGCGACGAACTTCAGGAACGGCACCGACGACACTTCGACCTGCTCGTAGGCCATTTCGTTGAGCTTCGGAATCGTCAGCTCGGTGGCGTCCTTGATGCGGTGGAAGTACGAATTGTAGGTCGCCTGGTCCCACTCGAAGAAGCTGGTGTTGTTGATGAAGTTCTTCGTCAAGAAGTACTTCGCGCCGATCATGAAGTTGGCGGTCTCGGCAATCTCGTCCAATGACGCGATCGAGGGCCCCAGGATGTGGAACACCGCGAAGGTGATCTGGCCGGAGCGCGCCGCGTCGAGGAAGCCGATGTCGCGGAGCGACGCCAGCGCCGGCGACAACAGGCCGGCGCGGACGTCGATCACGGTCACCGACGGCACCGCCGAGTTCAGGGTGTCGAAGATCTTCATCTGGTCGGCCGTCGACGTCATGTCGACGATCTCGGTGATGTCGGGATGGAAGCGCTTCAGCGTGCCGCGCGGCGACTCGGTGTCGAAGGCGCGGGTCGGGACGTTGTTGGCGCTGAAATAGTCGAGCAGGGTGCGCGACACCGTGGTTTTGCCGACGCCGCCCTTGTCTGCGCCGACGACGATCACTGCTGGCTTCGCCATGAGATTCCTTTTCGGGCCGGTTCGATCCCCCACCGCGGCCGCGGGGGCCGGGGTGCAGACCTCTGCTTTGGGCGCGAACATGGCAGAAACATGGGATAATTCAATCGGCGCGGCGATGACGGGAGCGATCCTCAACAAATTCGTTCAGATGCGAGGCGATCGCGGGAGCCGCGTCGCGGATCAGCTCCGCCAGCCCCACGGCCCGCGCAGCAGCGACCGCTTGGGCGCAGGCGCGTCGCCCCACGGACCATGCACCGTCCCGGCTGCGGCCGGCGCCGCAGCGTCGTCCTTCGGACCGTCCGGGGCTGCCGCATTGGCGCCGTCCTCCCCGTTCGCCGCCGGCAGAGCGGGCAGCGGCGGCAGGTAATGCCCGCCGGCGAATTTCACCAGCGCATCGACGCGGGATTCCACCGACGGGTGGGTGGCGAACAGATCGGAGAAGCCGGAGCGCGGATTGTCGAGGCACATCTCCATCACCGCCGAGGTCGCGCCCGGCAGCTCGCCGCGGTTCTCGATCTTGCGCAGCGCCGAGATCATCGCATCGGGATTCTTGGTCAGCTCCACCGATCCGGCGTCGGCGAGAAATTCGCGCGACCGCGACAGCGCCAGCTTGACCACCTGCGACAGCAGCCAGGCCAGCAGGATCAGCACGATCGCCAGAATCACCACGACGATCGCGCCGCCGCCCTTGCGGCCGCTCGACGA